>NZ_VPDL01000002.1:0-240427 GCF_013417705.1 Acinetobacter sp. YH12235
TTGTTCTGCTTTATCCAATGGACATTTGGCTGATATCAAAATGGTTGAGAGACTCGTTAAAGAGATGGAAGCAAAGTTGTATGGAGATCGTGGCTATATTAGTCAAGAACTGAAGAGTAGGTTGAAAAAGCAAGGTATTGATTTAATTACCTATCATCGAAAAAATATGCAGGCTATACAACTTTCTGAGTCAGATAAATATCACTTAAAACAGCGCAATAAGATAGAGACTTTATTCAGTTTATTGAAAGGTCAGTACAATTTAGTGACAAGCAAAGCACGTAGTGTTCATGGATTTCTAGGAGGGATTTACGCGTCCTTGTGTGCATATCAACTGATCCATAAAAATAAGCCAACAATTCAAATTATGAAGTCATCGGCTTAAGCAGGATTCGGGTTTTTTAAGCTGTTGCTGCAGCGTTGCGATTTTACCGAGCTTTTCAGTAGCAATTTTCTCTTTACCAAATGCACGAGCCAAGACATGGGTACGTTCCGTCAGATTGGCAATATATTGGCTAGTATCTGGAGAAAGATCTAAAGTCGGAGCAATACCTTTAACTGCCTCGGCTTTAGAAGCCGAACGGCCACCGACAATAATCAGATCAGGTTTTGCAGTTTTTAGTACATTGAGATCCGGTTCGAACAGTGAACCAGCTTTGGTGAATTTGTCCTGCTGGTATTTGCTTAAGTTGCCTACAAAGTTTGCTGCAGGCACCAGTTAAGCTTCAAGCCCTAGTGCATTCAAGGTATCCAGTGCCGAAAGGTCATATACTGCGATCTTTTTCGGGGCTTTTTTGAGTTGAATATTTTGGTTTTTATAGTCGAAAGTGACCTGTGCAGAAACTGTAAAGGAAGTTGTCAGTCCTAATATTGTGGCAAGTGCTAAAGTCTTAAATTTCATGTTTATTCCTCTAAATTCGCGACAAGATTAGCATAATTTTTGGAAATGAAAATCATTTTCATATGTGAATGATTAAAAAAGGGATACTGGCTATCCCTTCTTAATCATCCAAGACTTTAGAAAGGGATTTGGGTTAGTTTATTCAGGAAATGTGGAATAAGTCGCGGCTCCAGAATAATCGTCATCACCACACCATAAGCTGCACCCCACAGATGGGCACTGTGATTGATATTACTGTTGCCGCGTTTGCCCGACCAGATACTATAGGCCACATATAAAACAGCAAAAATAATCGCAGGGACTGGAATAAAGAATACGAAAATCAGCTTCCATGGCTCAAATAGAATGTAAGCGAACAGAACGGCGGATACTGCACCGGAAGCACCCAAGCTGGCCCAGCGCGCATCATTTTTATGTTTCAGATAACTTGGCAAAATTGCTGCAACCAGACCACCGAGATAAAACAGGATAAAGCCCAGATCATATAAATACTGGCGATAAAAACTTTCAATAATGCTGCCGAAAAAGAACAGCGTGATCATATTGAACAGTAAATGCGTGCCATCTGCATGAATAAACCCATGGGTAATGAAACGGTCATATTGACCACGTTGCATGGCAGGCGGCCAGAAAATCAGACGATTCATTACTGTTTCTTTTGAAAAAGCAATAAAAGAAACAATACAGGTGATCAGAATAATAGTGACGGTATGATTAAAAGGTAAATCAAGCATATAAGTAATTCTGGTTCTATCTATTTGACAATGATCATGCCATTAAAACAAATCTAAAGTGCGACTTTTATAATAAATCCGACAATTTTGGTTGAATTTTTATAATTACCCCGCATCTTCAGTTAAAATAGCAGCTTCAGCTTGAGGAAATTATTGTTATGTCGACTGAGAACAGCAACACTCCGGTTGCAGAAGAAATTCCAAATCTTTTGATTACACCGACAGCACAAGAGTATTTAAAGGATCTATTGGACAAACAGAATACACCAGGTATTGGCGTACGTGTGTTTGTAGAAAATCCGGGTACACCGCGCGCTGAATGTTGCATGGCTTATAGTGCACCTGATGAGGTTGTACCTACAGACTATAAGCAGGAATATCCAGATTTTCCGGCCTATATTGACTCTCCGTCAATTCCATACTTGCTAGATGCAGTTATTGACTACAATAAAGACCGTTTTGGTGGTCAGCTGACTTTCCGTGCACCAAACTCTAAAGTGCCACGCGTCGGTCCTGATGCCTCTGTAGAAGAGCGTATTACCTATGTGCTTCAGTCAGAAATTAACCCGGGTCTGGCAGGTCACGGTGGTAACTGTGCACTGGTTGAAGTGATTGAAGATCCTGAGCATGGCTTAACTGCAGTTCTTAAGTTTGGTGGTGGTTGCCAGGGCTGTTCAGCAATTGATGTGACTTTAAAACAAGGCGTTGAAACAACCTTGAAACAGCACATTCCTGAGTTGGCACGTGTCGTTGACCAGACTGACCATACCCAAGCTGAAGGTGCTTATTTCAAATAAGTCTTTAAGCTATTTAAGTTTAACTTAAAAAAGACCTCGAATATTCGAGGTTTTTTTAACAATACTAAAGTTAATGATAATAATTATTAATAACAATTGCATTTGGATGTTTTTTCGTTACAATGCTTCAAAAATTCATCACTTTTATTCATAAATTACCTGTGGGGCACCTTCGAAATGAGCAAGCCGTTTATGAAATCGACTTTGGCCTTTGCAGTGCTTTCAGCATTAGCTGTTTCAGTACAAGCACAAGACCAGGTAACTGAAGAACAAAAAGCAACATTACAGACTGAAACTACTAAATTGCAGACCATTGTGGTAACCACAGCGGGCGGTTTTGAACAAAATATTGCAGATGCACCCGCTTCTATTTCAGTCATTACCGCGGAAGAATTACAAAAAAAATCATATACAGATGTAATTGATGCTGTAAAAAATATGCCAGGCGTCTCTGTGCAAGGTGGCGGCAATAATAAAGAGATTACAATCCGAGGTATGGGTGCAACCTATACGAAATACCTTGTTGATGGCAGACCAATTAGCGCCGGTAGGGCAGTGAATGGTAATGGTACAGACGGTGGGAAAATTGGTGCATATTTACCACCAATTAACATGATTGAACGTATCGAAGTCGTACGTGGTCCAATGTCATCACTTTATGGTTCAGATGCTATGGGTGGTGTAATTAATATTATTACTAAAAAAGCGTCTGCTAGTAATTGGTATGGAAGTATTTCTCCTGAATATACGAAGTCTGATAATGATTATGCAAATGATAGTTATGGCGTCAGCATGTATGTCACAGGCCCATTAATTCAAGATAAATTATCTTTAAGTATAGATGGTAACTTCCAGGGGAATGACGAAAGTGACTTTGTCGGTGGAGAAGGGCAAAAATCTGGTTCAAGTGAGTCTGAGAAGAAAGTGAGAAAGCTCGGTACTGAACTGGTTTGGAATGTCGATGAACATAACGATATTGGTTTGAGATATGATTTTACAGGGCAGCAGTACACTACAACACTGGGTAAAAGTGTGGATGTTGCCACTCAAGCCTCTATCAATGAAAATGAGAAAAATCTATATACCTTAACGCATAAAGCACGTTACGATAATTTTACCCTTGATTCATACTATCAAGATGAGACAACTAAAAAAGTTTATAGTGGTGTCGTTGCTGACGAAAAAAATGAAGAATTAAAAGTCTTTAATACACAAGGCTCATTCTTTTTGGGTAACCATGCATTAACAGTGGGTGGTCAATATCAAAAAGAAAAAATCACTGATACCACAAATGGTCTAGCCGATATTACTGGGGTCACTTCACTCGACCGTTGGTTATTTGCCTTATATGCAGAAAATGAGTGGAGCATTACCGATGATTTCGCTTTAACTGTGGGCGCCCGCTACAATAAAGATGAATACTTTGGTGGTGAAATTACACCGCGCGTCTATGGTGTTTATCATTTAACTGATGCTTTAACTTTGAAAGGTGGTGTAAGTACAGGCTATAAACAACCAACGATTAGCCAAATTTCAGAAGGTTTTGGTAGCAGAACAGGAAAAGGCAGTGCTGTCATCATTGGTAACCCTGATTTGTCTCCAGAAAAAAGTATGAGCTATGAATTCGGATTTAACTATTCGGCTCCTGAACTTGGTTTAACAAGCAGTTTAATGGTCTTTAAATCTGATTTTAAAGATAAAATTGTTGAAGATCGTTTATGTGACACGCCAGGAACAACAAATAGTTCTCCTGTAGAAGAATGGAAATGTTCGGCAAATGGCAAGCCATATCGATTTGTTAGCCAAATGAAAAACGTTTCCGATGCAGAAATGAAAGGTGCTGAATTCACATTAGACTATGATGTACTGGATAATCTTCACGCGAGTACAAGTTATACTTATACAAAAACTGAGCAAAAAAGTGGCGAATTTAAAGGCCAGCCTTTAAATAAAATGCCAAAACATATGCTGAATGTCGGTCTGGATTATGATGTTTCAGATACCTGGACGACCTGGATGGACTATAATTACCGTGGCAAAACCAGTGATTATTTAAGCCGTACTTCTATGGATAATGGGACACCGGGATATGGTACTTTTGATGCCGGTGCAGTCTTTAAAGCGACAGATAACTTAAGGTTGACTGCTGGTATTTATAACATTGCCAATAAAGAAATTACCAATGGCGATTATGACATTGTACTTGATGGTCGTAGATACACCGTGGGTATGAATATCAAATTCTAATTCATAGATATGAAAAAGCCGCTCTCGAGCGGCTTTTTTTAGTCTTCAATCTTTAAAATTTTTAAGGTATTTTCAGCATAATAGAATTTTTCCAGATAGGCACGGGCACGTTCACGCAAATAGCCCTGATGAATCATCTGCTGAATAATCGGTGTCAGCAATTCATTCAATTCATGTTGAATCAATGCTTCATCAATATTTAGATCACGCAATAACTGGTCAAAGGTATGTTCCTGATTGCGTACATACCAGGTATAAATCCCGTCATGCAGTTGCTGCTGCATATATTCCGTCTGGCGCATATGATCCCAGATTTCGTGCCCCAAACTTACCGTCTGGTTCAGATCCTGGGTTTCAATATAGTTCTTGAGCACGGACAGCGGCATGTCTTTGATCTTATGCCAGAGATTGGCCTGAAAATGGTATAGCTTGTCATCATCAAAGTGCTGGTTCAGGACATGTTCACTCATTTGGCTGAGTTTTAAAATATTTTTTTGCAGATAACGGGAGACCGTGTTGTCCAGACTGGAATCCGTGACATTTTCTAGAACAGATTTGCCCATTTTCATAAAACGGGAAACGCCCGGAACACTCTTGGCAATCACAGAATTATCCAGATAATCCTGAATCGAATGTTGGATCAGTTGCGTAATCATGGCTGAAAAAGCAGGATTATTCACCACCGCTTTGATCAGGCGCTGACGATGACCACTTTTGCTGGCCACATATTGTGCAATTTTATCAATGGTCAGTACCGGAATGACATCAGCGATTTTAGTTGTATCATTGGCCGGATGGACCAGTGCAAAACGGATATGTTCGGCAATCTGCTCAATTAGAAAAGAACTGGCAGCAGTATCCAGAATCTGCTTTTGTAGCAGCTGATTGATCAGTTCACAGCTCCACAGATCTTTTAGGGTCTGCTTGCGCAACCAGAGATAAAACTCATGAAACTCGCTTTGAATGGTTTCAGATTGAGAAAATACCTGATCAAGAAAATCAAGTTGAGCATCAATCAACTGCTCAATCATCGGGTGTTTCTGCATAACTTCTCTGAAACTTAATTGAAAGGAATGAGTTTATCAGCAAGTGGATTTTTTAGGGTCTGTGTCTTGGCCAGGAAAGGCAAATAATGTTGGGCAACCTGTTTCTCTGCTTCCAGAATCGGCATATGACCAACATTATTTAAAATTACCGGAGTTTCAGCACGTTTCAATAAAGAATATAGCTCTTTCACCACTTCGACATTAATAATTCGGTCCTGTTTTCCCCATAAAATCAAAGTCGGGGCTTCCACTGTACGGGTCAGACGAGCAAAGGTATCAGGCGTATACAGCCGGTTAAGCATTACTACTTGATCAATCGATTTGCTAGTTTGCTCAGAACGGGAAATCAGCAATTTTTCTTGTGCATGTCTAAGCTGATAAGGCATCGCTGGCGGATTCTGCATTAGCTGTTTGGAGACATCTTCCAGATCGCCCGGTTTACTGACAATCAGATCTTTGAGCGCATGTGGGTCTTTGGTATAAGGCGTATTGCCCATTTTATAGATGCCGGCACTATTTACTAGAAACAGGCTTTGGGTATCGAAAGGGTATTGGGATGCATAAACTGTCGCAATTGAACCGCCTAGAGAATGGCCAGCGACATGCAGATTTTTTTCAATCTTCAAGGTTTCGACAAAAGTACGTAATTGCGAAGTGACATTGGGTACAGACAAATCAAAATCTGCTGGAACCCGGGTATCGCCATTGCTCGGCAAATCCGGAATGATGACATGATAATACGGAGTCAAAAACTGGGCGACACGATTCCAATTGTCGCGTGTGCCTGCTAGGCCATGAATCAGGATAATCGAGGGTTTGTTTTTTGCACCGCCTTCGCTATAACTCCAAGTCACATCCCCGACTTTCAAGGTTTTGGATTGTAGACCCGCCTGGATGCGTTGCTGGCTCAGGTAAAGCTGTAAAACTTCGGCAGATTTGGCTTTCGGCGGCGTAAACAGATATTGGCTATGGCTCAGGCTAGATAGGCTAAGACCCAGAGCGACTAAAGTGGAATAGATAATTTTTGAGCGCAATTTTATTATTTTCTTCATTAGCACTGTCCCCTGAAAAAACTGAGCAAAAACGCTCAAAATACTTCCGTGTTATCGATTTGCAATTTATAGATGAATCAAATCGTAATCTTTCACTTATTTTAAAGCATTCCTTAATATTGTACATCTGTTAATTATTAGCTTGAGCAGAAAAACTGCTCAAAAAACGTGATGAATTTCACAGAAAAATTCCCAGAACAAGAAATCATCAAAGCGCTAAAAATTTTACAGCTAATTTTTTTTGCAAGTGACATTCAAAAAATCTAGCAGTAAGATATTCCCACTAAAAACATCGATGGTAAAAAAGAATGCTCACAGCTCAGGAAGCTATAGATCGTCTTAAAAAGGGTAACCAGCGCTTTGTCAATGGTGAAACGCAGCATTTAAAATTATTATCGCATCAGCAACGTGCTGAGATGGCAGAAAGTCAGGAACCATTTGCTATTGTTTTAGGATGTTCAGATTCACGTGTACCTGCAGAAATGGTCTTTGACCAGGGTCTGGGTGATCTGTTTGTCATTCGGGTAGCAGGTAATATTGTTGCACCGTCTCAGGTCGGCAGTGTCGAGTTCGCAGCAGAAAGCTTTGGCTGTCCGATTGTGATTGTCTTGGGTCATACGCATTGTGGCGCTATTCATTCAACAATTGAAGCATTAACCAATCCGGCAACACCGCCATCTGCAAATCTGATGTCAATCGTGAACCGTGTACGTCCATCAGTTGAAATTCTAATGCAGACTGAACTGAAAGATGACCTGAATAAACTGTCTAAACATGCAGTCCGTTCCAATGTATTTGCTTCAGTAAATCAATTACGTCATGGTTCTGCGGTTCTGGAAAGCCTGATTGCTAAAGGTAAGTTACAGGTGATTGGTGCAGAATATTCACTTGAAACCGGTGAAGTAACTTTCTTTGACTTCTAAGAAAATTTTAAGATTTGATTCAGTTAAAGGCGCCTTAGAGGGCGCCTTTAATATAAGGATAAGCATTATTTAATAAAATAGTCTGGGCTTTGGTGTTGGGATGAATCTGATCCTGTTGCATCAGACTTTTATTGCCAGCGACGCCTTGCATAAAGAAGGGTAGTAGTTTGACCTTATACTGCTGACTGACCACCTTATAGTTATTTTCAAAAGCCTTACTATATGCTTGGCCATAATTTGGTGGCATTTTCATTCCAAAAACAACCACATTCGCCTTGGCTTTCTGACTTTGTTGTACCAGAGCTGCTAAATTTTTTTGAATCATTTGGGGTGGCTGTCCACGCAGGCCATCATTCCCGCCAAGCTCAATCACCACAATATCTGGACGGTGCGTCTGTAGCAGTTTCGGCAGCCTTGCCAAGGCACCACTGGTGGTTTCACCGCTCACACTTGCATTGACCACTTTATGCTGTTTCGGATAGTGTTGGTCCAAACGCTTTTGTAATAAATGTACCCAACCTTGCTGTGGTTGCATGCCATAACCAGCACTTATACTGTCACCCACAATCATAATGGTCTTTGCCGACAGACTAAAAGGAATCAGGCATAGTCCAAAGAATACCAGGCAAGGCAATACACGATTTTTCTGATTTAGATCTTTCATATAGGACACGTATGATTCAAAGCAGCAACGATTCGACCATCATGCCACAAGCGATTATTTCTGCCCAGAAATTGACACAAAAGATACAACTTTCACAAAAACAACTGACTATTTTTGAAGATCTTTCGCTGGAAATTTTGACTGGAGAACAGGTCGCCATTACTGGGCGTTCCGGTTCAGGAAAGTCGACTTTACTGGGCATTTTGGCCACTTTGGATCAGGCTAGTTCCGGGCAGTTAACGGTTTGTAGAGAGCTGGTATCGAACTTGAATGAAGAACAGCGTGCTTTAGTCCGGCTAAAAAATATTGGCTTTGTATTTCAGTCTTTCCAGCTTTTACCTCATCTTACTGCGCTTGAAAATGTCATGCTGCCTTTACGTTTACAGCTAGATTTTAAATATAGTGATGCCGAACAAAAGGCGCTGGCATTGCTACAAAAGGTCGGATTAGACCGTCAGGCTCAGCAAACACCAAAAGTACTGTCTGGTGGGGAGCAGCAACGTGTCGCTATTGCCCGCGCATTGGTCAGTGAACCCAAAATCATATTTGCTGATGAACCGACAGGTAATCTGGATGGGGAAACCGCTCAGGAAATTGAACAGCTGCTCTTTCAGTTAAATCGCGAATTAGGCACCACGCTGGTTCTGGTTACCCATGATCCTGATCTGGCCCGACAATGCCAGCGTCATTTTGAACTGGTCAATGGTCAGCTGATTGAACATGCGAGTGGAGGCTGATATGCAGCATCTTTTTCATCCTTTACTCAGACAAAGTTTTAATACGACAGGGATTTATCTGCTAATCATCGCGCTGACCTTAGCGATTAGTGCCACAACGGCACTAAAGTTCAGTAATGAACAGATTCAGAACGCCGTTGCTTTACAGGCAGCTGAAATGCTGGCGGGAGATTTGGTACTTTCTGATAATGAGCCGCTAGCTCAGGAATGGCGTGATCAGGCCAGGCAGCTCGATTTACAGCAATCTGAAGTCACATTTTTCAGTACGATGGCTTATACCAATGATCAGTTTGTCATGGTCAATGTTAAGGCTATTGATCAGGCTTTTCCTTTACGAGGAGAGCTACGGGTTCAGCCTGCAGCAGATAAAATCCAAGCGGGGGAAATCTGGCTGAGTTCACGGGCCATGGATCTGCTCAAGGTCAAACTGGGTGATGAACTGAATATCGCCGATGCCAAATTTAAGGTTACTGCAAAAATTGAGCAGGATTCTAATCAGGAGCTGGGTTTTTCTGGCTTTTCGCCGACTGTGATTATTGCTCAGTCAGAAGTGGCGCGCACCAATGCGATTCAGGTCGGTAGCCGGATTGATTACCGCTTACTAATGGCGGGTCATCCAGCCGATACCCGGCAATATGAAACCTGGTTCAAGCAGAAGATAAAATCTGAAAATGGGACTTCAGATGAAGCAGATGCTGAGGTTGAGGGACAAGAACTGGAACAGCAGGGCAGTCTACGCTTGCGTAATGCCAGCGAAGGCAATACCCGTTTAATGAAACCAATTGCCAATCTGGATACTTTTCTGCAACTGGCGAATATTCTCACCATTTTATTATGCGGGATTGCCATTGCTTTAACCGCACAACGTTATGTACAGCAGAACCAGGATCATATTGCCCTGATGCGTTGTATTGGCGCGACCAAAAATCAGATTCTAGCCGCTTATCTGGCTTTGCTGGGTTTAGTGCTTTTAATCGCCATGTTGATTGGTAGCGTGATAGGTGTTGCATTGGGTTATGGCTTGCTGCAGCTCATGCTACAGCTGATTCCAAACTTGCAGCTTGAGTTCTCTGCTACGGCGATGCTGCTGGGGCCCTTGCCAATTGCCATGCTGACCAGTGCAGTGGTGTTACTGGGCTTTGTCATGCCCAGTCTGTTTCAACTCTTAAATACTCCTCCGATTCGGGTCATTCGTCAGCAGGAAAAATCCGTCCATTCGATGTTGTGGATGTTACTGACCGGAACCTTAAGTCTGATTATTTTCAGTGTGATTTTAACGGAAAATATCGTGCTGACAGCTTGGGTGATTGGGGCCATTATTCTGCTTTGTGCTGTTCTGTATTTTACGGTCTGGAGTATTTTAAAACTGCTGCGTAATCTGAAATTCAATCTGTCTGCCTATGTACGGACACCGTATCAGACCGCTTTACAGATTACTGCCTTAGCTTTAGGACTCAGTTTGATTAGTGTGCTGGCTGTACTGCGTACAGATTTACTTGATCGATGGCAGCAACAGTTGCCGGAAGGGACACCCAACCAGTTTGTCTATGGTCTGCCGCCTTTTGATATGCCTGACTTAAAAGCTCAGTTAGAACAGAATGGCTGGAAAAGCACGCCGCTTTATCCCAATATTCGCGGGCGCCTGGTAGCGAAAAATGATCATCCTTTTGCTGCTGAACTGGTCAAAAAGAGTAATACCTTAAGACGTGAACTGAATCTGACCCAGTCGGATCGCTATCCTCAGGATAATGTGATTGTTCAGGGGGAGGCAGGATTGAAACAGCCGGGTGAGGTTTCGGTCGAAGCCAATACTGCACAAGAGCTGGGCATCAAACTGGGAGATAAGCTCAGCTTTAGCCTGCCTGAAGGCATACTCGAAGCCAAAGTGGTGAATCTCAGAACGGTAGAGTGGGAGAGTTTTAGTCCAAACTTCTTCTTTATCTTTGCACCGAATACTATGGATGCCAATGCGGGCAGTTATCTGGGCAGCTTCTATGTACCGGAAACAGACAAAGATAAACTGGTGAATCTGGTTCAGCGTTTTTCGAATACGGTATTTATTGATGTCAGCCTGATTCTGGAAGAAATCAAACGAATTGTGAATGTGCTGGTACAGATCATTACCATTCTGGCTGTGCTGGTCAGTGTATCCGGTTTTCTGGTACTGATGGCCTGTCTAAACCTGCTCATGGATGAACGTAAACGTGAAGTGGCTTTGCTCCGGTCTTTTGGTAGTTCCAAACAAAAGCTGAAAACCATGATGAGTCTGGAAATCGGTTTTATCGGACTATTCGCCGGTATTGTTTCATGTCTGTTTGCAGAAGTGATCAGCGCCATTGCCAGCTATAAGATGGATCTGATCATCCAGCCTCATTGGGAAATCTGGGTTATCTTACCTGTGTTTATGACTGTATTATGTACCCTGATCGGGCGTTATCGTCTGAGTTATCTTTCCGAGATTCCACCTTTACAAAGCCTGCGTGAGATGAATCAATAAGATTCATTTCGCAGGTTGATCGGCCAACTGCTGTTGTAGCATTTGTAAAATCTCTTGCCAGAGTGGGCGGATCGGTTCAAGTAAAGCCAGATTATATTGATACAGCACGATACAGGCAGCGACGCCGAGCAGTAAGGCAACCAGACTGACCAAACGGCCACGCTGCATTTTCTGACCAAGATACCAGAGCGCTGTTAGTCCGGCCCCCATGATCATGCCGCCAATATGTGCGGCATTGTTAATTCCGCTGATCATAAAGCCCATCGCCAGGTTAAGGCCCATGATCATTACGAGCGTTTTTTTATCCAGAATAAAAGGCTGACGGGGCAACATTGGTAGTAAAGATAGAACAGTCAGGGAGGCACCGAGACCCATGACTGCACCCGAAGCACCCGCACTAACACCCGGCAATAAGCCAGGATTGGCTACACCGCCTTCGATTAAGGCATAACTGTCCTGGATACTCATATAGCCACTGAGCAAGCTACCCATCAGGCCGGCACAAATATAAAGACCTGTAAAATAGACCCGGCCAAAAATTTGTTCAGCGACACTACCAAAAATATACAGTGCCCACATATTCAACATCAGGTGAATTAAGCCAAAATGAAAAAACATGCTACTAAACAGGCGTATGGGTTCCGCTAAATACGTTAAAGGTGCATAATCTGCTCCCCAGCGAATGGCATCTGGAGAACTTGGCTGTGTGATGTCCATTCCATTCAGAACCTGCCAGCCAAACAGGCCGACATTGATACAGATCAGGAGTGCGGTCATCCACCAGAGCTGCATTTCCAGTTTGCGATGTGTTGTTGGGGGAGAATATTCAGGCATGCTATTTTTTTGCTGTGATTGTATATTTCGAATAAGCTTAACACGAAAAATTGAATTTTCAGGAGTAACGCACTGACATGAAAGCCTTTCTGACCCGCACCCTTCTCGTGATTGTCAGTGTGATTCTACTTGTTCAACTGTGGATTTTTGCAAGTTTAGCCTGGTGGCGAACCAATCCGGTGAATACCACCATGATGATGCGGATCGATTATTGGACTGAACCCTCCAAGCCCATTCAACATCAGTGGCGCCCTTATGATGAAATCAGTACCAATCTCAAGCGGGCGGTAGTGACGGCAGAAGATGGAAAATTCATGCACCATCATGGCTTTGACTGGGATGGTATTCAGACTGCGCTCAGCCGTAACAAGAATGAAGGCCGTGTCGTGGCAGGGGGGTCAACCATTTCCCAGCAGCTGGCTAAAAACCTGTTCCTTGTCAACAAGCGTTCATTCCTGCGTAAAGGTCAGGAAGCTGTTGCGACCTGGATGATGGAGCGCATGTGGTCTAAAGAGCGTATTCTGGAAGTGTATTTAAACTCGATTGAGTTTGGAGACAATATCTATGGAGCAGAAGCGGCAGCCAAACATTATTTTGGTAAGACTGCAGAGAGCCTGACTCGTGATCAGGCCATCTTCCTGGCAGCGATTCTCACCAATCCAAAATATTTTGAAGATCATCGTAATGCATCAGCCCTAAAAGCACGTAAACGTATGATTCAGCGTTATATGCGCTATGCTGAAATCCCTTAAATAAAAATATCAAGATAAAGCCCAAATATTTGGGCTTTTTTTATGAAAATGTCATTAATTTGAAGCATACTAAAAGCAATAAGCAAGACTTGAAAATAGCGTAGGTTTGATATGAATACGGCAGCCAGTACGACTTCGGCACCAACCGAATATACTTATAATGATCGTTACATTAATCGTGAACTGTCTATTCTGGATTTCCATTTGCGAGTGCTGGAACAGGCGGTTGATCCATTGCATCCTTTGCTGGAACGCATGAATTTTCTACTGATCTTTTCACGTAATTTAGATGAGTTTTTTGAAATTCGTGTGGCTGGCGTCATGGAACAACTGGATTTGGGTAATGAAAGCCGCAGTCCGGATGGTTTAACACCAAAACAAGTATTAGAACAGATTGCCGAAACAGCGCATGCCGCCATTGAACGCCAGTACCGTATTTTAAATGAAGAGATTTTGCCTAAACTGCGTGAGGAAGATATCTGCTTCCTGCGCCGTGGAGAGCTAACACCGGCACAATCGGCCTGGGTGAAAAAATATTTTCAGGAGCAGGTTGCGCCAGTTTTAACGCCCATTAGCCTTGATCCGGCACATCCATTCCCACGATTGGTCAACAAATCCTTAAACTTTATTGTGACGCTCGAAGGGAAAGATGCCTTTGGCCGTCAGATCGATCTTGCGGTTGTTCCTGCGCCACGTTCATTGCCACGTGTTGTGCGTTTACCGGATGAACTGACTGATGGTAAAGAACATCATGTGATGTTATCCGCCATCATTCATGAACATGTGTCTGACCTGTTCCCGGGCATGACCGCGACTGGCTGCTATCAGTTCCGTGTTACCCGGAATGCCGATCTGGCCTTAAATGAAGATGTTGAAGATCTGGCCAAAGCCTTAAAAGGCGAGCTGAGTTCGCGCCGTTTTGGCCGTGCAGTCCGTCTGGAAGTCACTGAAAATTGTCCACAGCATATTTATGAATATCTGCTGGAAGAATTTGATCTGGATGAAGAACAGCTCTATAAAGTGGCAGGACCGGTTAATCTGGCGCGGTTACTGTCCAACTTCAAACGTCCACATCTACGTTATGATTCACATACGCCAATTCTGCCTAAAGTACTGAAGAAATCTGAAAATGTTTTCAGTGCCATGCAGAAGCAGGATATTTTGCTACATCATCCATTTGAATCTTTTGCACCAGTGATTACGCTGTTACGTGAAGCGGCACGTGACCCTCAGGTACTGGCAATCAAGCAGACATTGTATCGTAGTGGTCCAGATTCCGAGATCGTGCAGGTGCTGGCAGAAGCGGCCCGTAACGGTAAGGAAGTGACTGCAGTCATCGAGCTGCGTGCACGTTTTGATGAAGAATCTAATATTGCAGTTGCCAATGTGCTGCAAGAAGCGGGTGCTGTCGTGGTCTATGGCATTGTTGGCTATAAAACCCATGCCAAAATGATTCTGGTGGTACGCCGAGAAAATAACAAGTTGGTGCGTTATGTACATCTGGGTACCGGAAATTATCATGCCGGCAATGCGCGAATTTATACCGACTATGGTCTCTTAACCACGGACAAAGATCTATGTGAAGATGTGCATCGTATCTTCCAGGAATTGACTGGAATGGGGAAAATGGCCAAGCTGAAAAAGCTGCTCCATGCACCATTTACCTTGCATGCCCAGCTCATCAACTATATTGATAATGAAATTGCCAATGCCAAAGCGGGCAAGAAAGCCCAGATTATCGTGAAGGTCAATGCTTTAACTGAACTGCAACTCATCAACAAACTTTATGAAGCTTCTCAAGCAGGTGTACAGATTGATCTGATTATCCGCTCGATTTGTTGTCTACGTCCAGGCTTGCCGGGACTTTCAGAGAATATTCGGGTACGTTCAATCGTCGGCCGTTTCCTGGAACATACGCGCGTATTTTATTTTAGCAATAATGGCAATTCCCGCATTTATTGCTCAAGCGCAGACTGGATGGATCGTAACCTGTTTAATCGTGTAGAAGCCTGTTTTCCGATTGAAGATGAAGCATTAAAGAAACGCATTTACCAGCAAGGCTTATTAAATTACCTGAAAGACAATCAACAGGCCTGGTTGTTACAGGGAGATGGAACCTGGGTGCGTGCTCAAGTCGCTGAAGGTGAACAACCACATAATGCACAGCGTACTTTATTGGAAACCTTTAAATAACTCAAACAAACTAAAAAAGGTTGATGATTCAGCCTTTTTTATGCCCTATTTGATTTAGAAATCAGTTAAAGGATTCGCGAGTTTTTGATAGATTCTGCGAATAGCAGCATAAATCTGGTAATCGTGCAGACTTAATCTGTTTTGAATTTCGGCCAAAGCCAGGTCTTGGCTAAAATACTTTAAAATTTGTACTTCAGTCTGATTTAAAAGATGTATCTTTGTTTCCTGGCTCACTAAATAACGGGCTAATTCAGGATGTAGGTCGGCACCACCTCGTAGGATGATTTTCAGGCCTGCTACTACTTTTGAAACAGGATGCGAAGCAATCAGATATCGATCCACGCCAGATGACAAGAATAAATTAATCATTTCAAGTGAATCATCAGCTAAAACTATAATCAGATGAGGAATCTGGATTCGTGCTTGAATTACATTAAGATTCTTAAGTTGCGTTTTCTCATGAATCTCATATAACACGAGATTGGGAAGATACTGTTCAATATGCGATTGAGCAGACAGATGATTGGTATAGGACAGCATATCCGGTTGATAACCGAGCTGTAGCAATGCAAGATCAAGATTGGAAGAGAGCGGGGGTGGATAAGGTTGCACCAATAATACGGGTGCAGGCAAAAATGAGGCCAAAGAAATCTTATCCTGAGAGTAATTAATATACAGATGTATTTTGGCTTGAATTATTATCAATGCCAATCCCCAGAAATAGGGATTTAATTTTTATATATTATAAATAGTTAAAGTTTAAAAATTGGTTTTGAATCATTTTAATTGACTGAATTTATAAAAATTAAATTTATCAGAAGACACAGGCAATAAAAAAGGAGCAATCTAAGTGCTCCTTTTTTCTTAGGGCTTAATTAAGTTGCATCATGGGCAGTAATTTTTTGCAAAATTTGTAATAACACATCAAATTCGCTTTGTAACGGTGTGCTCTTACGAGTGACCAGCGCCAGAGTACGGCTTGGTGCAGCATTGATTGGATTGATGCGCAGATCCGGATTGGCTTTGATCATATTGGTATGCAGCGCGATTTCAGGCAACAAGGTAAAACCAAGATCAGCAGACACCATTTCGATCAACGTCGGTAATGAACTTGCTTTCAGGCGATGATCATTTTTACGCTCACCAATCGGGCAGGCACTCAATGCATGATCACGCAAGCAATGGCCTTCTTCCAACAGCATCAGGCGAGACAGATCCAGATCTTCCAGAGATTTGGCTTGAGCCGCATTCTGGTCAGATTTGTGATGTACCAGATACAGATTCTCTTTGGCAATTTCAGCAACTTTCAAGCTACGGGTATCGAAAGGTAGAGCGAGCACCACCATATCCAGATTACCATGCTCCAGTTTCTCTACAATTTTCTCACTTTGAGCTTCATGTAAATGTAGCTGGATTTTCGGTAGCTGCTGATGCACTTCATCCAGAAATTGCGACAGGATGAAAGGGGCAATGGTTGGAATAACGCCAAGATGCAGATCACCGGTTAATGGTTCACTCATTTCACGACTTAAACGCATTAAGTCCTGAGCATCAGCCAGTAGAACACGGGCACGTGCAACCACTTGTTCACCAAGCGGCGTTAAACGTACATTCTGGCGATCGCGTTCAACAAGAACGCCACCGAGTAAACGCTCCAGCTCCATAATACCGCCAGACAAAGTTGACTGGGTAACAAATGAGCGGCGAGCAGCTTCTGTAAAATGCAGCGTCTCAGACAGTGTTACGAGGTATGACAGCTGTCTTAGGGATGGTAATGCAGCCATAGTGTCCTAATGTTTATGATTTAAAATGATCAGCAAATAATTCGCTAAGATATGGAATAAAATGCGGAGGGATATCATGCCCCATTCCATCAATTAATTCAAATTTAGCCCCTGAAATTGCTTTTGCAACAGCCTTACCATGACTAGGAGGCAGCAATCTGTCACGAGCACCATGAACCACCAGGGTCTCTTGTTGGATTTGCTTGTCCAGTTGCAGCAATGAACCCGTACATAATATTGCTAAAAACTGTTGAAGTACACCCGCTGGATGGTAACTTCGCTTATATAACTTACGGGCGGTCTGAATCGCTTCCAGATGATTCACATAACCCGGCGAGCCAATAATATTAAACAGCTTCAAGCTATGATCGACAATGCCATCTTCATCTGTGGAAGCGGGTTTGTCAATTAAACTAAAGAGTTGCTTTGGAAAAGGCGGAGGTAACAGTGGCTGGTTATTACTGGTAAACAGTAAACCCATTTTTTTAACTTTGTCAGGATAACGTGCGGCCAGAATCTGGGCAATCATGCCGCCCATAGAGGCACCGAGCACATAGACCTGACCCAGTCCCATTTTTTCAATCAGAAGATGTACATCATCTGCCATATCATACAGCGTATAAGGCGCGCCCTGATTGCCTAAACCCAGTACAAAACGGCTCATCATTTTTAAGGTGTTTAAGCGAGGTCCTTTATGGTGAATCTTGGAAGATAAACCAATATCCCGGTTGTCAAAACGCACCAGATGATAGCCCTGATCAATGAGTGATTTACAGAAGAAATCGGGCCAGTATAGCATCTGTGCCCCAAGTCCCATAATCAGCAGAATGGTCGGGTGTTCAGGATTTCCTCCGACTTCCACGTGCAATTCGATGCCATTGCCAAGATCGGCCTTGGTTTCACGCATGAAAGCTGTATACGGAGAATGATTGAACTGCAGGGCACTGTGCATGATGTATTTCCTGATTAAAGGACATTTCGCTTAAAAAATGTCCTTTGTATTAAACATCTAAACTGTAGCTGGAATCAAGTCAGGAACCTGCTTGGTCAATGCCAGGCGTTGTTTGGCAGCAGTGGCACCAAGCAGGACAAATCCACGCAAAGTACCGCTGGCATCAAAGGCTTTGGCCAGCATACCGTCATCAAACTCTTCATTTTCCCAAGTTACTTCGACATCAACCGGAGCAGGAAGGACAGTCAATGGCGCAGCTGGCGTTTTTACCGCAACAGGCATTGCTGGATAATGGACTGCAGTATGTTCGCCATTCAATGTTTTAGACAGGGCGCGGGCCTGCTGCATGATTGGCATGACATATGGCAAAAGCATTCCATTTACTTCCGCACAGTCGCCTACTGCATAAATGTCCGGTTGATTGGTTTCTAGTTTTGTATTGGTCAGAATCCCGCGACTGGTATGAATATCGGCTTCTTTTGCGACAGAAATATTCGGTTGTAAGCCCACAGCAGAGAGCACCACGTCAGCAACTACTGATTGGCCATTGGCAAGTGTTACCAGATAGTCACCATTTTCAACTTTAGAGACTTTTTCAACTGTTGTTCCTAATACAAAATGAATGCCCGTCTCTTCAAGATTTTGCTGAAAAGCATCTGCGACATGAGCTGGTAATAAGCGACCTAAAGGCTGGGGTGCCAGATCAATCACAGTGACCTGATGATTGGTATGCTGCAAGTCATTGGCAAATTCACAGCCGATCAGGCCTGCGCCTAGAATCACCACGCGTTTATCCTCACGTGCTGCCAGATTATGACGGAAAGCTTTATAGTCAGTCAGGTTATTGACCATATGAATATCGTCGCTGGCATCACCGGCAATGGCTAGGCGTACTGGATTGGCACCTACAGCTAGCACCAGTTTAGAATAATCCTGTGTGCTTTCCTGACCGTCTTTTTCTAAAGTTAGCTGATGTTGTTCAGGATGAATCACTTTGACCCAGGTGTTTTTTTCGATGCGCATTTTCAGCTGTGCTGACATTTTTTCTGCATCACCCAAAGGGATGTGTTCTGGCGCTTTGTTTCCTGCTAAAGCATTAGAAAGCGTAGGTTTTGCATAATTAGTCGCATCATCAGCACAAATCATGACAAGTTCATGGTCTGGGTTGAGTTTGCGAAACTCACGGGCAACAGCATAACCCGCCATGCCCGAACCAATGATGACGATAGGATGCATACGATTCTCCATGCTTTTTTAAATTAGTTTTTTTCAGGTATAAAGGACATAAAAAAGACCATTCAATATGGTCTTTAAAAGAACATGATTAGATTTCAATCATTTCAAAATCGACTTTAGAAACACCACAATCCGGACAAGTCCAGTCATCAGGAATATCTTCCCATTTGGTTCCAGGAACGATTCCGTCCTGAGGCCAACCTTCTGCCTCGTCATAAATCCATCCACAAACGATGCATTGATATTTTTTCATATAACTCTCCAAAACTGACCAACTGTAGCTGTCAGCTTAAAATCCACAAATGGCAAGACCCTAAAGAATATGACTTTTAATAGTAAACATATTTGGCTAAATTTTTACGCAGTTCTATTCATAAAGTAAAGCGAATAAAAGTTTAATCAGTGAAATTAACAGCAGAAAGGTCAGTCCCTAGATATTTCACTACTAGAAATATATTTAAGGTTAGGCAAAGAGTTGTATTTTTAGTTTTATAAAATACTCTTCTGACTTAGATTAAGCTGTAGACCAAAGTCGGGCAGAAAAAATGATTAAAATCAGTTAACTTAGACTCAGCAAAGTCTTTATTAAATATTTTTTAAAATAAATTTATATATTTAAATCAGCTGGTTAGTATTATTTTCTGCTTTAATGTTGCACAGTCGTTGTTGTTACACATTGTTAATTTAGTTTAAAATTCACCTATTCCTTTCCTTGTTTAAAGATCTCCCATGAGCAATTTGTCTACTTCTCTGTGGTCTCACATTCGTACTGTCCAGAATTTCCCAAAACCAGGCATTTGTTTCTTCGATTTGACTCCATTATTCATGAATAATCTGGGTCCATTAACTGATGCTTTGATTGCCAGCATTCCTGAAGAAAAGCTAGCTGAAGTAGACAGCTTTGTGGCAGTGGAAGCACGTGGTTTCGTGCTGGCAAGTCTGTTGGCGCAGCGTACGGGCAAAGGCTTATTACTGGTTCGTAAAGCAGGTAAATTGCCGCCTCCAGTCGTAGGTGTAGGTTATAGCCTTGAATATGGTCTGGACCGTCTGGAAATGTCTGCAGAGGTTCAGGGACAAAAAGTGATTATCGTGGATGATGTACTGGCAACTGGTGGTACATTGAAAGCAGTTCATGAATTGGCTGAGAAATGTCAGCATCAGGTTCTAGGTGCGAGCATCTTCCTTGATCTGCCAGATTTACACGGTGAATTAGGCTTGGACATCTGGTCAGTACTTGACGATAAATCCCAGCCTGAAGCTGCAGTTGCTTAAGTCTGAATGATCAAAAAAGCCCCAACTATTGGGGCTTTTTTATTGCCGGATAAAATGATATTCAATTTCCTGAATCAGGTCGTTAATCTGTTCGGGATGTTCCAGACGATGATGACCACCTTCAATGGCATGAATTTGCATATAATCTTCAAGCTGTGCCTGTGCTGCATGCATATCCAGAATTTCATCGCCTAATTCCAGATAGGCCATTTGCGGAATATCATGCTGCAAATCACTGTCACAAATCGCAGGATAATCATCGCGGAAATTCGGTTGCAAGCTAGGATTCGCGATCACACAAGGGATCTGATGAGCTTGTGACATTTTTAGCGCCCAATAACCGCCCAGACTGTGTCCGACCAGAATATCCGGTTTAATGGTTTCAACCATTTCGTGGTAGAAATCGGCTACCGACTGGTAGCTCAGATTGCGATAATCCACATCTATACAATATTTATGCATTGCATCAATTGCATGAAATTTCGTGGACTGTTTTGACGAATCCAAGCCATGAAAAAACAATATTTTAGACATATTTTTACTCATTTTTATCGGACATGGCAAAGTCGTGGTCAGGGTGTTAAGACACCACCTTCTAATATGGTCATTATTGTAAAACGTCTATTTCGAGGAAGCAGTTAGCTATTGGTCTAAGCTGATATGGGATATAAAGGCAGAATTTGTGCAGAGGATTGAGGTCTTGGACTTTCATCTAACAAAAGTTGGGCAATATTCTAAAAAAACCAATCATAAAATTCGAAACTGAAAAACATTTGCCTTTAAGAATTTCATATATCCAGAAATTTTTCTCAAGAAAAGCCACGTGTAGGAAGTCTTTACGCTACGATTTGATGCAGATTTCTGCTATTCTATGCAACTTCTATTTTTTAACTAATCTTATCCGAGGCAGAGATGACGCAAAATAACGCTCAATCGACTTCTGAACAAATCATTTCCGAAAACGATTTAATTGCACAGCGTCATGCCAAGTTAAAGCAGATTCAAGACCACGCAAAAGAAACTGGTGTTAGCCCATGGCCAAACACATTTAAACGTGAACATTATGCGCAAGACTTACAAGACCAGTTTGCTGATAAATCTAAAGAAGAAATTGAAGCTGGCGAACACGTTCATGTAAAAGTAGCAGGTCGTGTGATGTTGAACCGCGGTTCATTCATCGTGATTCAGGATATGACCGGTCGTATTCAGCTTTATGTTCCACGTAAAGAACTTGAGCCAGAAGTACTTGCAACGATCAAAGGCCTGGATCTGGGCGATATCATTGCAGTTGAAGGTTATATCGGTCGTTCTGGTAAAGGTGATCTGTATGTTCATATCGAACATTTTGAATTACTGACTAAATCATTACGTCCACTTCCAGACAAGTTCCACGGTTTAACTGATACTGAAGTGAAGTATCGTAAACGTTATCTTGATCTGATCGTAAATGAAGAAACCCGTAAAACTTTTGAAGTTCGTGCCAAAGTTGTTGCCGGTATTCGTAGCTTCCTGAACGACAAACGTTTTATGGAAGTTGAAACCCCGATGATGCACGTAATTCCTGGTGGAGCATCTGCGCGTCCATTTGAAACGCATCATAATGCACTGGATATGTCGTTGTTCCTGCGTATTGCACCTGAGCTTTATTTGAAACGTCTGGTTGTGGGTGGTTTCGAGCGCGTATTCGAAATTAACCGTAACTTCCGTAATGAAGGTGTTTCTACTCGTCATAACCCTGAATTCACTATGATCGAATTCTACCAGGCGTATGCAGATTACAAAGACCTGATGGAATTGACAGAGCAAATGCTGGAAAAACTGGCAATTGATATTCTGGGTACCACTGATGTGCCTTATGGCGATGAAGTCTTTAGCTTCAAAGGACCATTTAAAAAGATCTCAATGTTTGACGCCATTCTTGAGCACAATCCACAGTTCACTCCAGAAAATGTCAATGACCGTGAGTTCCTGGCGAAATTCATTCAGGAAGAACTGAAAGAACAGGTAAAACCAGGTTTTGGTCTGGGTAAACTGCAAACCATCGTATTTGAAGAAACGGTAGAAACTCAACTACGTCAGCCTACATTCGTGACTGAATATCCAGCGGAAACTTCTCCACTAGCTCGCCGTAATGATCAAAATCCGCATATTACAGACCGTTTTGAATTCTTTATCGGTGGTCGTGAACTGGCAAATGGCTTCTCAGAATTAAATGACCCGATTGATCAGGCTGAACGCTTCCAGGCACAGGTTGCTGAGAAAGATGCGGGTGATGATGAAGCAATGCACTATGATGCTGACTTCATTGAAGCTCTGGAATATGGTCTGCCTCCTACAGCAGGTGAAGGGATCGGTATTGACCGTCTGGTGATGATCTTTGCGAATGCACCAAGTATCCGTGATGTAATCTTATTCCCGCATATGCGTCATAAACACTAATGACTTATTCGAAAAAAGGCAGTTTTTAAAACTGCCTTTTTTATGTGTTCAGTATTTATTTTAAATAAAATTAAAACCCAGCATTATTTAATTCTATTTTTTACATTTGTAATTTCATTTTTGTATTTCTATCTCATTTCTCGAAGCGATTTATTATTTTGAAAGTCAATTAAATCTAGGGTTTCATATTATACTGATACAGTTTCGCCATTGAATATTGTTTTTGAAATATCTATGGTTAGGCAAAAATAAACTTGAGAATATTGATCCCATGTTTCTAAAAAAACCATTATTAAGTGTACTTCTTACGACACTTTCACTTCCTGTTTTTGCTCAAGGGCTGGTTCTGAATGATGCAAATCTTCGTACTGACTTGAACTGGTTAAACCAGCAAGGGGTGATCCAGATCAGTACCTCGACCTGGCCGCTCAGTGGTGATGAAATTCAACGTGCTCTATCCAATGCACAAGTGAGTAACAAAGTACAACAACGTGTTATTGGTTCAGTTCTGGCAAAATTAACAGCAGACAATCAGCAGCTCAAAGTAGGCTTATTTGCGGAAAGTGATCCAAAAGATATTCCTCAAGCCTTTGGCGATCAGCAAAAGGCACAATTTCAGGCAGCTTTAGAGTTTAATGCAGGTGGCGAAAACTGGGATGCCAAACTCCGGGTTAATGCCGAAAAAGATCGACAAATTGAGAATGATCAGGATGTAAATCTGGAAGGATCTTATCTAGCAGGGAAACTCTGGAATCAATGGCTGATTGCCGGCCAAATTCCGACCTATTGGGGTCCGGGACATGATGGCAGCTTGATTCGCGGCGATGCTAGCCGCCCAGTATATGGATTTATGGCACAACGTGCAGAACAAACAGCTTTTGAAACTAAATGGCTGTCCTGGATTGGACCGTGGCAATATCAGGCTTTTGCAGGACAATTGGATGATTATACTGCCGTTCCAGATGCCAAACTAATTGGTCTTCGTGTAACAGCACAACCTTTATCTTACTTGGAGCTAGGTGCTTCTCGTGCGATTCAATGGGGTGGGGAAGGACGTCCTGAAAGCTTAAGTTCATTATGGGATGCTTTTGTCGGGAATAAAGATAATGGTGGTACGGGTGAACCTGACCCATCAAACCAGATTGCTGGTTTCGATGCACGCCTGAACCTGTTTCCTTTGACACAGGTACCTATGGGCTTCTATGGGCAATATGTAGGTGAAGATGAAGCGGGTGGTCTGCCTGCGAAGAAAATGTATCTGGCTGGAATAGACTATTCTTCGACTGTAAGAAATATGCCATATCAACTTTATACAGAATGGGCAGATACACGTACTAACGGCAAGGTGCGAGGTATTTCTTATAACCATACCAATTATACTGATGGTTTTTATCAGCATGGTTATCCGCTGGCACATGCTTTAGGTGGTGATGCCCAGATGGTTTCAGTAGGTGGTGATATCCGTTTTGATCCGATGAACCGTTTATCTGGGCGGGTATTGTTTGCTGAAGTCAATCAGTCTGAGCGTGCAAGTGTAAATAATGCTGCTTTTGCTTTTGATGATGAAATTAAAGCACTAGATGTCACCTGGTCGCATTATATTCGTCCAGAAATGCCACTTAAAATTAATGCCTGGATAAGTGACTCAGATGTAAATGGTCAGGATGGCGGTGCCTCTATTGGAATTGAAATTCCATTAGAAAAAGGCTTGTTCAAATATTAATATTCAAGACACAACAAAATCCTGCTCATCTGGCAGGATTTTTTTATATTTTCAAAAATTACAGACAAAAAAAACGCAATGATTGGGGTTGTCATTGCGTAGAAAAAGGAAGTTTCTTTCAAAACTAAATCAAGATTAACTGTGGAGAGAGTTAAATTTGATTCCTTACTGTATGTAAGTATATTAGGACTCATTCTCATGTGACTCATCAGTATTCATGTTAATAGATGTTAAGTAAGGTTAAAACTATGAAGAATCTGTGTGGAAACTTGCCTTATTTTTGCGCATTTTGGCCTTAAATAAAAAAAGCCCTTTATGAAGGGCTTTTTTAAATATTGTCTAGCTTAGAAATGGAAAACACCTAAGCCTGTTTTCACTTCATCTAAAGTGGCCTGTGTAATGTCACGGCATTTATCTGTACCCGTTTTCAAAATATCCATGATGTAATCCGGGTCTTTAGCCAGTTCCATACGACGTTCACGAATCGGACCGATCAGCTCTTTCAGAATACCTTCCAGACGTTTTTTCACCGTACCATCACCTAAACCACCACGGCGATAATGTGCTTTCAGTTCTTCCAGTTCTTCTTTATTGGTGTCGAATGCATCCAGGTAAGTAAATACCACATTGCCTTCAACCTGGCCTGGATCTTCGATGCGAAGGTGATTCGGATCGGTATACATCGCATTGACAGCTTTTTTGATGTCTTTGTCAGAGGCATCTAGAACAATAGTATTACCTAATGATTTAGACATTTTCGCTTTACCGTCAAAACCTGGTAAGCGTCCCACATTAGAAAGCAGCGCTTTACATTCAGGCAGTAATTCACGGCCAATCTGACGGTTAAGGCGACGTACAATCTCATTGGTCTGTTCGATCATTGGAATCTGGTCTTCGCCCACCGGAACTACAGTTGCTTTAAAGGCTGTGATATCTGCTGCTTGAGCCACTGGATAGCATAAGAAACCTGCAGGAATATCACGCTCAAAACCACGCATCTGAATTTCTGATTTAATGGTCGGGTTGCGCTCTAGACGTGAAACTGTCACAAAGTTCAGATAGAGCATCGTCAGTTCGTTTAAGGCTGGCAGGCAAGACTGAACACAGATAGTAGTTTTGGTTGGATCAATACCGACAGCCAGATAATCTGTTGCTACTTCAATAATATTGCGACGTACTTTTTCAAAGTTGTCTGCATTATCTGTCAGGGCTTGAGCATCAGCGAGTAACAAATGTTGATGGTGAGAATCTTGTAAACCTACGCGAGAGCGTAATGAACCGACAAAATGGCCAAGGTGAAGCTGTCCGGTAGGACGGTCGCCAGTCAAGATTACTGGACGATTATCTTGATTACTCATTATCTATTCCAAAAAGTAGTCTGTACTACATCTATATTTTAACGAATGGCCACATTGTACGGCATTCTGTTTTTGAATGTCAGCCAGAAAAAAAGCCGCAGTAAAAAAATCTTATTAATTAAACAAGTGAATACAATATTTTTTAAATATTTTCATTAAAATATGTCTAAAGATGATAAGGATAACAAGAATGGCGAGCAGCTTATTAATATTATTGGATGATATTGCGACTGTTTTAGACGATGTTGCCGTGATGAGCAAGATGGCTGCAAAAAAGACGGCAGGTGTCTTGGGGGATGACTTGGCGTTAAATGCCCAGCAAGTCAGCGGTGTACGGGCAGAACGTGAACTTCCTGTGGTGTGGGGAGTAGCGAAAGGTTCTTTTATTAATAAGCTGATTCTTGTTCCTTTGGCTTTACTTATTAGTGTGGTTGCGCCTTGGTTAATCAATCCTTTACTGATGATTGGCGGTTTATTTCTCTGTTATGAAGGCGTAGAGAAAGTTCTACATAGTTTAAAGCATAAGAAAGCCAAGACTGAAGAAGATGCTGAGGCTGAATTCACTACGATCGAAACCGATTTGGCCACATTTGAAAAAGAGAAAATTAAGGGTGCGATCCGAACTGACTTTATTTTATCTGCGGAAATTGTAGTGATTTCTTTGGGTACGGTGGCAGCCGCAGCTTTTACCACCAAGGTCATCGTACTGGCAGGAATTGCCATATTAATGACAGTCGGGGTGTACGGCTTCGTCGCCATGATTGTTAAAATTGATGATTTAGGTTTGTACCTGACTAAGCAGGCATCCAGCTTCAAACAAAGTATAGGCTGTGGATTGCTGGCTTTTGCTCCTAAATTGATGAAAACCCTGACGATTGTAGGTACGATTGCAATGTTCCTGGTCGGTGGCGGGATTATTGCTCATACCATTCCATGGTTTCATCATTTCACTGAAGATTCGGTTGAGTATGTAGAGCATATGCCTAGTCTGGGCAGTATCGTAGGGGCTGTTACGCCTACACTTATTAATCTGGTGATTGGTTTTGTGGCAGGGTTAATCGTATTTATCTTGATTGGCTTTATTCAAAAAATCAGATCGAAATCAAAGCAGGCATAAATCAGGCCCGTTAAAATAAGCTGACTTTAAACTATAAGGAATCTCACTATGCGCTGGAAAGGACGTCGTGTTAGTAGCAATGTAGAAGACCGTCGTGGCGGTGGTGCCAAAGCCGGTGGAATCAGTATTCTCGGGTTGATTATTGCTTTCGTGGCCTGGAAGTTTTTTGGCGTTGATCCACAGCAAGCCTATCAAACCACCAAGCAGGTCACGCAAGGGGTTTCTAGTGCAGAAACACGGGGTCTGGAAAATCCAACGCCAGAACAGCAAGAAGCGATCGATTTTGTAGGAACTGTGCTTGCCGATACAGAAGATACCTGGTCTCAAGTATTTCAGCAGCAGCTGAACCAGCAATATACTCCGCCTAAACTGGTTCTATTTAGTGGGGTAGTAAATTCTGGTTGTGGTACAGCGCAATCGGCCATGGGGCCTTTCTACTGTCCGGCAGACCAGAAAGTTTATATTGATACGGCATTCTTTAAAGATATGCGTACTCAGATGGGAATTAGCGGGGAACAGAACTCAACCGAGTTATCTCGCAATGATCAGGCAGGCGATTTTGCTCAAGCCTATGTGGTAGCACATGAGGTGGGTCATCATATCCAGACCATTTTAGGTATTTCTTCACAGGTACAGCAGGCACGTCAACAAGCCACTCAAGCGCAGGGTAATCAGCTTTCTGTACGTCAAGAACTACAGGCGGATTGTCTGGCTGGGGTATGGGCTTATCATAACCATGAGCGTACGCAGTTCCTGGAGCAGGGTGATGTACAAGAAGCTATGGATGCGGCACACAAGATCGGTGATGACTATCTGCAGAAAAAGGCACAAGGCCATGTCGTGCCGGACAGCTTTACGCATGGTACCAGTGCACAGCGGGTAAAATGGTTTAATACCGGTCTGAAATCAGGTCAAATGTCTGCTTGTGATACTTTTAATCAAAATATCTAAAACTAAAGATCAAAAAAGGGGAGCAAATGCTCCCCTCATGATTGAATAGTTATTTTTCCAGAAAACGACGGAAGTTTTTCAAAATCTTGATACTGACAAACAAGGCAGCCAGGGCAAATAGCGAAATCGCAAAGAGAATATATTTTAAATTGCTGATGTCATTATTATAAAATTGCTTCAATTCATTTTTGGAATAGCTGAGTGTAGTGATTTGACCAGTTCGACTATCTTGGAACTGAATATTTTCAATATAAAAATAATTTCTCGCTTTTAATAAATTAACATTTTGAATCTGCCGGGTATGTGACTGGTTATAGTCATCAGTACATAGGGCAGCATAATGCTCACAGCTGATTTTTGCTACATAACCATTTCCGGCAATCAGGATAAACAAGGCATTGTCTGGACGTTGATTATTAGACACTAGTACATATTGCGCTTTGGCGCTGCTTTTTAAAGGAATGCTCACGGCTTGCTGATAATGTTGATCTGCTTTCAGAATTTCCTGAACTTTGGCAACACAGGTGAACATCAAGGAAAGTGTGACCAGAAAAATGACAGCAGCGAGGCACAGACGGAATATGGTTTTGACAGTTTGATGCATGGGAGAAAATTTCTAAATATAAAGAAGAGGTGAGCAATAAAGTGCTTTAAGGCTGTATGTTAAATCATCAGTTGTGAATATTGAAAAGAAACTTAACTTAATTCGAAAAAAAATGGGACTAAACTTGATCCGCTAAAATATACTGTTTTTTTAAATTTATATTTCAAGTAAATCTTTCAGCTCACGGCTGCAAATTGCCAAATCTTAGGAAACCTAATGGGAAGTTTCTTTTTTTTACAACTGTTGACAGTGGTCTTTGCTCTGTCAATTGCCACTACCATGTTCAACAAACGTGTTCTAAGTTTTCCTCAAGCCATTGGTGTGCCGATTGTTTCCGCTATTTTTGTTTTTATCCTGCAATGGTGTGCAAGTCTGCTACAGGGTAATCCATTTTTTAGCATCAATATTGATAATATTGAGAAAGCAGTCCGCCATGTCGATTTTTATGACTTCCTGATTAATGGGGTGATCTGTTTCATTCTGACATCATCCGCATTGAAGTTTAAGGTTTCAGATTTACGCAATCACTGGCGGCCGATTGGTATTCTGGCCAGTCTGGCATTAGTTTTCTGTGCAGTTTTCTTTGGTATTGCGCTATACGGTTATCAGTTCCTGATTGGTAACCACGTCGATATATTGGTCCTACTATTGCTGGGTGCTGCGCTCGGAGCAACGGATCCAATTGGGATTAAAGGTGTACTCAGTTCGGTACGCGCACCCCATCATTTGATCGTGAAGCTGGAAGGTGAGTCGCTGTTTAATGATGCGATGTGTATTGCATTATTTATGACCTTACTGAATGTACTGCAAGGTGAAAACTTTACCGTACTCGCCGTCCTGCAAACATTGCTTTATGAAATTGTCGTGGCAGTCTTGATCGGGATCGGTTTTGGTCTGGCGATTCTACGTATTCTGCGCGGTAAACATGAAATGGAATCACTGATATTAACTACTGCACTGTTGGCTTGTGGTTCATATCTGAT
Organism: Acinetobacter sp. YH12235; assembly: GCF_013417705.1. Classification (NCBI taxonomy): domain Bacteria; kingdom Pseudomonadati; phylum Pseudomonadota; class Gammaproteobacteria; order Moraxellales; family Moraxellaceae; genus Acinetobacter; species Acinetobacter sp. YH12235. The sequence goes on from NZ_VPDL01000002.1 coordinate 29,797, forward strand.
TGCTTTACTGGCGCATGCTTCTGCACCAATTGCCTGTGTAATTGGCGGCTTGATCGTCGGTAATAAATGGAAAGAAATTCTGGCTGATGCAGACATCGGTGATGTAAACCATTTCTGGCATACGGTAGAGGGGATTATCAATTCCTTCCTGTTCACCTTGATTGGTCTGGAATTGTTCATTATTGATCTAAGCACCAGTCTGGTCCTAGGCGGGATTGTCGCTTTCATAATTCTGCATTTGGCACGCTTCCTGGCCAACCATCTGTCTTTTGCATTATTCCCTAGAATGCGTAAGAAGAGTTATAACGGCAGTTTAACCATTCTGTCTTGGGGTGGGGTACGTGGCGGGATTTCCTTAGCCCTGATTCTGGCAGTGGCCAATATTCCACAACTGGAAGCGTATAGCAGTATTCTGATTGGATATACCTTCATTGTGGTACTTCTTTCCGGGGTGGTTTGTGGCCTAGGTTTGCCAGCCGTAATGAATGCCTTTTATTACAACCCGAATGAAGAAACCCAAGGCTTTAAAGGCTGGTATCAGCGCATGTGCCACAAGATGAACCGTCGCGGTTTTCAGTATATTGTAGGCGAGGATGCAAATGGAAATGAAACCATCACCATCTTCCAGCCGGAAATGCTGATTGATAAGAAAGATGCCGATGGTGTAGCAACGGTACATCATCCTGACAAAGTACAAGAAGTGAAACGTTTAGAGAATCCGGAGAATTTCTAATTATTAGAATTTTCTATCAAGACTGAAAGCCTATGACATCAAGTGCAAGCCAGGAAATGGCACAAATGATTCTGAGTGTGGTCAGCCAGATTCCTTATGCGAAGGTAGCGACCTATGGACAGATCGCTAAACTGGCTGGCTTACCCAAACATGCGCGTCTGGTGGGTAGGGTTTTAAGTCAGCTTGATACAGAAACTGATTTGCCCTGGCATCGTGTCCTGAATGCTCAAGGTAAGATCAGTCTCAATAAACTGGATGAATATGGACATAATATTCAACAGCAAAAGTTAGGCGCAGAAGGGATTCTATGTGCTGGAAATCGGGTCAGTTTAAAGCAGTATCAATGGGATGGATTTGTTTGAAAGAGAAATCCCCACTTGATTGAAGTGGGGATTTTTTATTACTTACGGATGACCATTACAGGAACATTGGCCTGTCCCAAGATGCTTTGCGCAACACTTCCTAGGAACAGTTTCTTGAAGCCAGTGCGGCCATGTGAACCAATCACAATCAGATCAGTATTCAAGGATTCTGCCGCCTTGACAATTTCACTATAAATCACCTGACCTTCGAGTAATTGAGTTTCTGCATCAATACCTGCCGCAGCAAATTTTGCTTTTGCTTCGTCAAGTGTCTTCAGAATCGCAGTACGGGCACGTTCAACCAGGTCATTGGTTTGAGCTGCTGTGATGTATTCAGCTGCGATATAGGGATCAAGTGCCAGCACCTGAACCACTGTTACTTTACTGTTAAATGCTTTGGCAATTTCGACGGCTTTATCGACTGCAGCGTAGGAAGTTTCTGAACCGTCAACGGGTACTAAAATATGTTCAAATGACATTAGAATTCTCCTTATCGGAAATAAGTTTTATAAAAATATGACGCGTTAAAATCGTATACGAATTGTTGTTTATACTTTGATCATAACGCGTATTTTATAAAAATAAAACCAAGTAAATACCTCAGTATTATGTTTAACAAAGCAATAATTTTTAATGGTTGGTATATTTTATAAGTTTTTGATTTATATTTATATTTTGAGATTAAAATAATATGATTTTAGAATATTAATGAACTCACTTAAAAAAGCCATCTGATTTTAATACTGCGTTATTACCTGTAATTTTAGATTCAAAAAATCCCTGTTATATAAAACTATAGGAACAGGTTTAAAATTGAGATTTTAATAATGAAAAATCTATCAAACTGCATAAAGATAGACTGCTATTTCTAATAGTAACCTTCTATCAGCATAATTTTAGTGTTCTAAAACTTCCCTTTCCAAGGGTGGGTTAATACCGTTATTTTCTTTTTTAAATTGAGCACGATCTGTAATGGATTTCTCACATTCATTATAGTGATCAATTGCAAAGTTTTTAATTAAGGCGGAACGTCCAGACTGATCTTAGGGTATTTCATATTTAAACGCTTTTTCAGTAAGTTTTATACCAATCAGAGTATGGAGATCATTCGCTGTACCGTAGTGCTGTTTTATTTGCTGAATCATCCATTTCTGTGGTGCACCTTTCAGTCTAAAGAGCATGACTTCTTGAGCCAAACTTTTCACATCATCAAATCCTGAAAATCTGCTGCTTGGATGAATAACAGTTGCATTGGCTAAACTTATAAAACTCAATAGGAGCAGGCTTAGGTATATTTTGAATTTCGTCATCTTCAGTTTTGCTTTAATCCAGAGATACTATTGGTCATATTTGGAAAAGCATTATAGCGATAGGAAAAGGTCCTAGATTCACTTTTTATTTTTTTTCTTCAGCAAGTTATTCTTAAAATTAAATATTATGTGATACGACTTTGATTCAGATTTGGCTTTAAAAAAAGATACTAATTTTCATAGTATTTGCTAATAGGTTTCGAATTAAAGCATGATTTGTACAAAGTTTAAGAGTTTATGATTAATTTGCATAAAGACTGAACATTTGTGGTTTAAAATGCTTGACGATACAACCTGAAATTACGATAATGCGCACACAGTTTACGGCTATGTAGCTCAGTTGGTTAGAGCACCGCACTCATAATGCGGGGGTCACAGGTTCAAGTCCCGTCATAGCCACCATTTTTAAAGACCAAGCTCTCAGCTTGGTCTCTTTTTTTGTGCCATAAAAATATCAATAAAAAATTAAGAGAAAGTTCTTCTAAATATCTGTCTGTTTAAATTTTTGAATCTTTTTTATTTTTTAACCCGAATCATTTTTTAAAGATAAAAAATGCCCAAGCATTTACTTGGGCATTATGGCTGATCTGGTTTAGTTAAAACTTAGATACCTGCTTTCCAACCATTAACGATCGGATAGCGACGTTCACGACCATAAGAACGCGAGCTAATACGTGGACCAATCGCACCCTGACGACGTTTGTATTCGTTAATATCAACCAGACGAATCACTTTTTTCACGACTTCAGCTTCAAAACCTTTGGCAATGATGTCATCCTGGCTCAGATCTTCTTCAATATAAGCATAAAGAATCGCATCAAGTACTTCATAAGCCGGTAATGAATCCTGATCGACCTGATCTGGACGAAGTTCTGCAGATGGTGGGCGAGTAATGACACGCTCAGGAATCACAGGAGTTTCTGCGATGCTGTTACGGTATTTCGCCAGTTCAAACACAATGGTTTTATAAACATCTTTTAATACCGCAAAACCACCGACCATATCGCCATATAGTGTGCAGTAACCAACGGCAAGTTCAGATTTATTACCGGTTGCCAGAACCAGATTGCCGAACTTGTTAGACAGCGCCATTAATAGCGTACCGCGTGCACGTGCTTGCAGGTTTTCTTCAGTGGCATCTACAGGGGCATTGCCAAAGAAGGGATACAGGGTTTGCAAGAAGCCACTTACAATCGGGTTAATCTCGGCAATACCGAAAGTTACACCCATGGTTTTTGCCTGTTCAGTAGCATCTTCTACACTGATCTGAGCAGTATAGGTATAAGGCATCATCACTGCTTGGACTTTGTCAGGGCCAATCGCATCTGCTGCGATGGCAAGAGTCAGGGCAGAGTCAATACCACCAGACAGACCCAGAATTACACCTGGAAAACCTGAACGCTGTACATAATCACGGGTTGCCATCACCAGACTTTGATAAATCTCGGCCATAGTTTCTAGGGCTGGAGTAATCGTGCCTTTGCTGAACTCTAATTTTTCTGCATCATATTCAGCGATATACAGGCCTTTTTCAAAGCTAGGTGCTTGCAGAGCCACTTCGCCTGATTTATTGAGTACAAAGCTGGTGCCGTCAAAGATCAGATCATCTTGGCCACCTACCTGGTTACAGTACACCAGATTGATATTCAACTGTTTGACCAGCGCAGCCATGGTATCGATACGGTGTTGCGGTTTGCCAACTTCATATGGAGAAGCATTCAGAACCAGTGCAGTATCAATATTCAATTGAGCCAGCTGTTGAACCGTAGATAATGACCAGACATCTTCACAGATCAGGACACCAAACTTGTGTCCCAGATATTCGAAGACCAGATGCTGATGTCCTTCACCAAAATAGCGTTTCTCATCAAATACACCATAGTTTGGCAATGTCTGTTTATTATAAACCCCTAAAACTTCGCCATCTTTCATAACGGCGGCTGAGTTATAGCGTTCACCATCTTCGGTTTGATTGACAAAACCAAAGACCATGACGATATCTTTTACTTCAGTCAGTTTTTCAAACGCCAGCTTTGTGCGTTTAGCCAGACTTGGACGAATTAATAAATCTTCAGCCGGATAACCTAAAGTTGAAAGTTCAGGGAAAATAATAAGATCAGCATTATCTTTTTTGGCCTGATTTGCCAAATCTATCATTGTCTGCGTGTTTGCATCTAAATTGCCCACATGTGGAGAGAATTGAGCAATCGCAATTTTAAAACTTTTCATTCCAATTAAGTCCTATTCCTATAGGTGAATACACTAAATCACTGATTTTTAAAATTCTAATTATCCAGCTGAGTGCAGTTTGATACGAACAAAATGCCAAATGGCCAAAATTAAAAAAGTCATGACAGCATGATCATTAAATCTTGATTTGCGAGCTAAAAATATCATACTTGGCTTATTTTATCGAAATTTGAGGCAGATGCTAGAGCTGTTTCAGGAGAATTGAAACAGATGCACAAAGTTATGGTCAAAAATGACTTATTATGGTGCTTTTTTATTCTGGTAAATGCACAAAAATACTCAATTGGATTTAAATAAGTTTATTTTTCATAAATAGAAATCAACAGAATACTTGAGTGAAAAGTATTCAATATCATCTGCTTATCTGATTTTTTAAAATAATATTGGGAATTTTTTTTAGAAAAATATCGCGTGCAATATCTCCCTGTTGTTCAATGTTATAGTCTAAAAAGGATTTGTTGGGATTAAATTGATATTTGTAAGGATTATATTTTCCCATACTTAAAAAATAAGCGGCTTGTAAAAAAGCGCCCTTAAACAACACATTAATATTCTGCTGATATTGATAAATATGCGCCATTTCATGAATGAAAAGCGCCTGATAAGAACGGCTTTCTTTAGAATAATCGTCCCGATAATTCAAGTTGCGGACGTGAATATAACCACTTGGTGCCATAATCACATGCTTGGATTGCCAAGGCAGGAAAGGGTGATTCATGACACGGACTGCTGAATAGTCAATCAGGTCAGCAAAGACTTGCTGGCAAAGCTTGATTTCCCCTGAAGTTAAGTTCCGGCTTTTAAACTGATCAAAACGAATCATTCTCAGGATGAAGGGAAGCAGGTAAAACAGCATTAAAACTCAATCCTTAACGATATAAGAGTAATTTCTAGAAATTTGTAGAAATTGAAAATTCTTCAGGTTTACTATTTTAAGTTTTTCACATCTTGGTTGTGTTGGTTTTTGTCAGTCATAAAAAAACCACCCAGAAGGGTGGTTTTTACGTCTTTCAACGCTAACCGAATTAACGGTTGATGTCGCGTTGAACTTCACCAGTGTAAAGCTGACGAGGACGACCGATCTTGTAAGGACCGCTGTGCATTTCTAACCAGTGGCTGATCCAACCAACTGTACGTGCAAGCGCGAAGATCACAGTAAACATTTCTGTTGGGATACCAATCGCTTTAAGGATGATACCTGAGTAGAAGTCTACGTTAGGGTAAAGGTTACGTTTGATGAAGTATTCGTCAGAAAGCGCGATACGTTCAAGTTCCATAGCAAGAGCAAGCTGTGGATCGTTGATGCCAAGAGCACCAAGAACTTCGTCACAAGTTTCTTTCATTACTTTCGCACGTGGATCGAAGTTTTTGTACACACGGTGACCGAAGCCCATGAGTTTAACTTCTTTAGTTTTCACTTTTTCCATGAAGCCAGCAACGTTTTCTACAGTGCCGATTTCATCAAGCATCTTAAGAACAGCTTCGTTCGCACCACCGTGAGCAGGACCCCAAAGTGCAGAGATACCAGCAGCGATACATGCATATGGGTTAGCGCCAGTAGAACCAGCTAAACGTACTGTAGACGTAGAAGCATTTTGTTCGTGGTCAGCGTGAAGCGTGAAGATACGGTCCATTGCTTTCGCAAGGATTGGATCTACTTTGTAGTCACGGTCTGCAGGAGTTGCAAACATCATGTACAGGAAGTTTTCAGCGTAAGTCAAATCGTTACGTGGGTAAACGAATGGTTGACCAACAGTGTATTTGTAGCTCCAAGCTGCCAAAGTAGGAATCTTAGCGATTAAACGAATCGCAGTGATTTCACGATGGTTAACATCTTCGATGTCCAGATTGTTGTGATAGAACGCAGACAACGCACCAACAACACCAACCATGATTGCCATAGGGTGAGCATCACGACGGAAACCGTTATAGAAGCGGCTTACTTGATCGTGAACCATAGTGTGGTTACGAACTTTAGCGTCGAATTCTTCTTTTTGCTCAGCTGTTGGAAGCTCGCCATTAAGAAGTAAGTAGCAAGTTTCTAGGTAATCAGCTTTAGTTGCTAACTGGTCAATTGGGTAGCCACGGTGTAAAAGAACACCTTTATTACCATCGATGAAAGTGATTTTAGACTCGCATGCAGCTGTTGCCATAAAACCAGGATCAAAAGTAAAGTGACCTGCAGCCAACACATCTTTAACGTCGATTACATCTGGGCCCAATGTGCCGCTGTAAATTGGTAATTCAATTTCTTTGCCATCAAGCTGTAAAACGGCTTTCTTGCCAGTTGCTTCAGACATTCAATAGATCTCCTGTCCTGGTGAATGTATATCCGAGTTGCCTATCAATCTTTTAATGCACAAAACGGACGGATCAAAAATTTGCTATAAGATTAGTGGCTACTGAAATTTTGTCAATTATACTTATGGATGAAAAATGACATTCTCACAGTGGTTTAGTCATTTATCTTGGTATAAAAAGTTTAATAAAATCACAGTACCAAACCTCTATAATAAGTCAAATTGAACAGAAGGTGCAGAAAAAAATATAGTCTTTGCCGTATTTGTAAGCGTTTTTTCCTAGCAAAAAATAAAGGAGAAATTGAGAAAATATTCTAAGACTGCAACTTAAAATTATATAAATCTCGTAACTTACATCGATTTCCTTAAGTTTTTACTTCAAACTTGAATTATAAATAAAAGCAATAAATTTTCTTTTTGGCTCTGTTTAATCGGCTAAAAAATAGCTCGTAAATTTACTTCACTTTGTTTAATACAACTTAAACAAAAATAAATAAGTGTTTTTTTGAATATAAAATGTCTAAAAACATCAAAAAAACTATGATCTACAAAGAGATAAGTAGGTTTTAGTATAAAAATTCTAAATTGAGATGCCTTTATATAAATAGTCATTATTTATTTGTGAAATATATCCTTATGATTTTACTTGGGATTAATAAGGATTTAGGATCGAAATTATATTTTTGCTGTTCATCTTTAGTCTAAATCTACTTAGTCGAAGCTTGGCTAGATAACAGACTAAATTAATCAAGTTAATTATTAAAAAACAAATATCTAGAATGAGAATATGAAGATAAAGTAAGTGGGGGAGAACTTAAAGTTATTGTTAATGATTCTTATTTAAAGGTTTTTTGTTCAAAAAGCCAAATACAGTTGTTTGTATTTTAATAGTTCACGTTTTATAATTCAGTGTCGTTTTATGTTTAGGCATGTATTTGCCTGATAATGCCAGCTTTCCTTCGAATTAATTCCAACAAACTCCGGATGGAGTTTTTAACTACAGGATGCCCGCTGTGAAAAGCAACAGACCTGTCAATTTGTCCATGGGTCAAGTTTTAGAAGTAAACTTAAAATCACCCGTGGCTATTGCATCAATTCTACACCGTCTTTCAGGTGTCATCGTATTTTTACTCGTACCGGTCCTTTTGTGGCTGTTGGATAAATCATTGTCTTCAGCAGAAGGTTTTGCTGAAGTGCAGGAAATCTTTAACGGTTTCTTTGTCCGCTTTATCGTATGGGTATTTGTAGCCGGCTTAATTTATCATTTGTTCACTGGTATTAAGCACTTACTTGCAGATATCGGCGTTGCAGAAGAACTGCAAAGCGGTCGTACTGCAGCTACTATTTCATTAATCTTGTCTGCAATCGGTATTGTTGCAGCATTTGTATGGATCGTACTCTAATGAAAAGTGCTACTGGTTTAACAGGTTCAGGTTCTCGTGATTGGTTTGTCCAACGCATCAGTGCTGTAGTTCTAGCTGTTTATACCGTTGTGGTGTTTGGTTGGATCCTACTGAATGGTGGCTTCAACTACGAGCAATGGTACGGCTTTATGATGACAGTTCCAATGAAGATCATGTCTTTGTTGGCAGTCTTATCTCTTGTTGCGCATGCATGGATCGGTATGTGGCAGGTATTCACTGACTATGTGACTACTCGTCAAATGGGTCCATCAGCATCAGGTTTACGCCTTGTACTGACTTCAGCAGTGATTATTGCTGTATTTGCATATGCGATCTGGGCAATCCAGATTTTTTGGGCGAATTGATAGGAAACAATCATGGGCGCTATAACCCCTAAAGAAGATTACACAAATATTCCACACGAAACTTTCGATGCAGTTATCGTTGGTGGTGGTGGTTCTGGTATGCGCGCTTCTTACCAACTTGCTCAAGCAGGTTTGAAAGTTGCGGTACTGACTAAAGTATTCCCAACACGTTCTCACACTGTAGCAGCGCAGGGTGGTATCGGTGCATCTCTTGGTAACATGCAAGAAGATAACTGGCATTACCACTTCTACGACACAGTTAAAGGTTCTGACTGGTTAGGTGACCAAGACGCGATCGAGTTCATGACTCGCGAAGCACCGCAAGTGGTATACGAATTAGAACATTTAGGTATGCCATTTGACCGTAACGCAGACGGTACGATTTACCAACGTCCATTTGGTGGTCACTCTGCAAACTACGGTGAAAAAGCAGTTCCACGTGCATGTGCTGCAGCCGACCGTACAGGTCACGCGCTTCTTCATACGCTTTATCAAAGCAATGTGAAAATGGGTACTCAGTTCTTCGTTGAATGGATCGCGCTTGACCTGATCCGTAACGAAGCTGGTGATGTACTGGGTGTGACAGCAATCGATCAGGAAACTGGTAAAATTGCCGTATTCCAGGCGAAAGCTACATTGTTCGCTACAGGTGGTGCTGGTCGTGTTTATCGTGCATCTACTAACGCATATATCAACACTGGTGACGGTCTTGGTATGGCAGCTCGTGCAGGTATTCCATTACAAGATATGGAATTCTGGCAATTCCACCCTACAGGTGTTGCGGGCGCAGGCGTACTGTTGACTGAAGGTTGTCGTGGTGAAGGTGCAATCCTTCGTAATAAAGACGGCGAACCGTTCATGGAACGTTATGCACCGACTCTGAAAGACTTGGCTCCTCGTGACTTCGTATCACGTTCTATGGACCAGGAAATCAAAGAAGGTCGTGGTTGTGGTCCTAAAGGTGATTATATCCTTCTTGATATGACTCACTTGGGTGCTGACACCATCATGAAACGTCTGCCATCTGTATTCGAGATTGGTAAGAAATTCGCGAACGTTGACATTACTAAAGAGCCAATTCCTGTAGTACCTACAATCCATTACCAAATGGGTGGTATTCCTACAAATATTCATGGTCAGGTAGTTGTTCCTGAGTCTCCAGAATCTGAAGCTCTAGTAACGAACTACGACAAGAATACTGATACCTATTCTACTAACCAAGAAGGTCGCAACTTCACGAAACCAGTGAAAGGCTTCTATGCGATCGGTGAATGTTCATGTGTATCTGTACACGGTGCAAACCGTTTAGGTACAAACTCACTGCTTGATTTGGTTGTATTTGGTAAGGCTGCTGGCCAGCACATCATCGACTACGTGACTAAACACCACGGTGATGAGTATGAACCGCTTCCTACAACTGTGCTTGAAAACACAATTAAGCGTGTTCGTAAGCTGGATGAATCAACAACTGGTGAGAATGCTCAAGAAGTTGCTGATGCAATCCGTGACATCGTTCAAGACCACGCGGGTGTATTCCGTACAACTGCGCTGCTTGAAGAAGGTGTAAAACAAATTCTTGCAATTGAGCCGCGTGTTCGCAACATTCACTTGAAAGACAAATCTAAAGTATTCAATACTGCACGTATTGAAGCTCTAGAAGTTGAAAACCTGTATGAAGTTGCTAAAGCGACCTTGATTTCAGCTGCTGCACGTAAAGAATGTCGTGGTGCTCACACTGTGGTAGATTTCGAATTACCACCAGATCACCCAGAGTATCCATATGGCCGTCGTGACGACGAGTGGATGAAACACACCTTGTGGTTCTCTGCTGATAACCGTCTTGAGTACAAGCCAGTGCGTTACAAACCACTTTCGGTTGATGCAATTCCACCGAAACCACGTACATTCTAATCAGGAGATTAAAGATGAGTAGAGGTACTCGTACATTTCATATCTACCGCTACGATCCTGATAAGGATAAAGCACCGTATATGCAAACTTTTAAGCTTGAACTGACTGATAAGCACCGTATGTTGCTTGATGCGCTTCTTGCATTAAAAGTACAGGACGAATCTTTGACATTCCGTCGTTCATGCCGTGAAGGGATCTGTGGTTCTGATGGTGTTAACATTAATGGTAAAAACGGTTTGGCGTGTCTTTGGAACCTGAACGATTTACCAAATGAAATCACGATTCGTCCACTACCTGGTCTTCCAGTAATCAAAGACCTTGTAGTTGACATGAACCAGTTCTACGACCAGTACAACAAGATTCATCCGTTCTTGATCAACAACCAGCCTGCACCTCCTAAAGAGCGTCTGCAGTCTCCTGAAGAACGTGAACACTTGAATGGTCTGTATGAATGTATTCTTTGTGCATGTTGTTCAACTTCATGCCCATCATTCTGGTGGAACCCAGACAAGTTCTTGGGTCCTTCAGCATTATTGAATGCATACCGTTTCATCATCGATTCGCGTGATACAGGTACTCAAGAGCGTCTGGCTCGTCTTGACGATCCGTTCTCTCTGTTCCGTTGTAAAGGTATCATGAACTGTGTATCTGTATGTCCTAAAGGCTTGAACCCTACTAAAGCCATCGGTCACATCCGTAACATGCTTCTAGATATGGCTGGCTAATTTAGACTGCAATCAACAGTTTTTCAAAAAGCACACTACTTGGTGTGCTTTTTGCTTTATAGCGCTCCATAAATGAACAGTGGTAGTGAAAACTGCTGTTATTGGTGCTGTATCTCATATGATCAAATCGGGTGATGAATCATTGCAGAGCATTCTGGTCGGCTTTATGCACTATTATGATGTTGTTTGAGGTATTTATGATTTTTAGATGTAATTCTGGACTGAAAAAGGTTTTCAATAATGTTATCATATAACGCAAAGTTGCAAAGGGAGTGGATTGGAAGATTTACTCTCTTTTTGTTTATCAAAAAAATGTAGGACTTTAGTCTACGCTGAATGTGTTTTTCATTTAAAGCTCCCTATGTTAGAGTAATTTCTGACGGAAGTATTTGACTAAAAAACATGCGTTCCTCGTCAAAAAAATCAATTGATTAGTCGAGATCGTGATAGCATTTAGCACAAGACTATATTTAAAAAATGTGTGGGCCGATGTACATTTTTTAAACACGGAAGAAGTTGAGACTGGTATATAAATGTAAGTCAAAGTCGCTTTAGAAAAAATGTAGTTTAAATCTTTGTTTTTTCTAAGTCGATTTGCAAAAAAATTGCTCGGTCACGATCGGGTATTCAATGAGTGATGATGCCGCTGAGGGGCGTTATTGTTCATTAAACATATCAAGAATTTTCTTGGTGTGGTGATAACGCCTCATGGCTTATGCCTTATGGGGGACTAATGTTGAATTATCAATTTGACATTACTAATCCTGGGTTTTGCTTAAAAAGCATCCTGAAAATGTTTTTGCAATAGGAAATGGGTCCACAAATGCAAGAAGTTGCTGACGCTCTGCGTCTTGACACTGAACTTTCCGCTGATAGTGCAGCGTATATTGAAGAACTTTATGAGCAGTACCTCACTGCTCCAGACTCAGTGGGTGCTGACTGGAGAGCGTACTTCGATAAATTCCCAAAAGGTGATCAACCACACAGCAATGTACGTGAGCAATTCCTACTTTTAGGTCGCAATTCAAGCCGTATTCAGCCTGTTATCCAATCGACAGTAAGTTCAGAGCATGAACGTCGTCAAATTGGCGTTTTACAGCTGATTGCTGCGTACCGTAACCGTGGCCACCAAAAAGCAAAATTGGATCCATTAGGTCTGGCTAAACGTGAAGTTGTGCCAGATCTTGATCTTTCTGCGCACGGTTTAACTCAGTCTGATCTGGACACTATATTCAATACAGGTAACCTTGCGATTGGTAAGGAAGCAGCGACTTTGGGCGAAATGGTCCAAGCGATGGAAGCGACTTACTGTAGCTCGATCGGTGCTGAATACATGCATATCGTGGATACCAAAGAAAAACGCTGGATCCAGCAACGTCTTGAAAGCGCAAGTGGTCAATATGGTCTGAGTGCTGATCAGAAAAAACATGTTCTTGAACGTTTAACTGCGGCTGAAGGTTTGGAAAAATACCTCGGTAATAAATTCGTAGGTGCAAAACGTTTTGGTGTTGAAGGCGGTGAGTCTTTCATTCCTATGGTGAATGAATTGATCCAGCGTGCCGGTTCTGTAGGCTGTAAAGAAGTCGTGATCGGTATGCCACACCGTGGTCGTCTGAACCTTCTGGTTAACATCATGGGTAAAAACCCGGCTGACCTGTTTGGTGAGTTCGAAGGCAAATCACTACACAAGAAAGGTTCTGGTGACGTTAAGTATCACCAAGGTTTCTCTTCTAACGTAATGACTCCAGGTGGTGAAGTTCACTTGGCATTGGCGTTTAACCCATCTCACCTTGAAATCGTTGGACCTGTAGTTGAAGGTTCTGTACGTGCACGTCAAGTACGTCGTAAAGACATTGGTGGCGATGATGTATTGCCAGTAATTGTTCACGGTGATGCTGCATTTGCAGGTCAGGGCGTAAACCAAGAAACCTTCCAGATGTCACAGACTCGTGGTTACACAGTAGGTGGTACAGTTCATATCGTAGTGAACAACCAGGTTGGTTTCACCACATCTGATCCACGTGATGCGCGTTCTACAGAATACTGTACTGATATCGCAAAAATGATCCAAGCACCGATCTTTCATGTAAATGGTGATGATCCGGAAGCTGTATTATTTGTTGCTCAGCTTGCCCACGATTTCCGTCATACTTTCCGTAAAGACGTCGTGATCGATATGTTCTGTTACCGTCGTCGTGGTCATAACGAAGCGGACGAGCCTGCTGCAACTCAGCCAATGATGTACCAAGTGATCAACAAAAAAGCGACCACTCGTACGCTTTATGCTGACAAATTGGTTCAAGAGGGTGTACTTGATCGTGCAACTGCAGATCAAATGGTTGAACAATACCGTTCTGATCTTGAAGCAGGTAAACATGTTGCCAATGCATTGGTTCTAGAGCCGAACAAAAAAATGTTCGTAGACTGGACACCGTACCTGGGTCATGAATACACAGATGAGTGGGATACTACTTGTGATCTAGAACGTCTTAAAGAGCTTGGCCGCAAAATGCGTGAGCTTCCAGAAGGCTTCGTGATGCAGCGTCAGGTATCTAAAGTGATTGACGACCGTCTGAAAATGCAAACTGGTGAAATGCCGCTGAACTGGGGTGCTGCTGAAACTCTAGCCTATGCATCACTGCTAGATGATGGTTATCTGGTTCGTTTAACTGGTGAAGACGTGGGTCGTGGTACATTCTCACACCGTCATGCAAAACTGCATAACCAGGTAGATGGCTCAACTTATATTCCACTTTGCCATATCAAAGAAAACCAACCGCGTGTTGCGATCTATGACTCTTTATTGTCTGAAATGGCAGTACTGGCATTTGAATACGGTTATGCGACTACTCTTCCTAAGAGCCTGATCATTTGGGAAGCTCAGTTTGGTGACTTTGCAAACTGTGCACAGGTGGTGATCGACCAGTTCATCTCATCTGGTGAAACCAAATGGGAACGTGTATGTGGTCTGACTATGCTTCTGCCACACGGTTTTGAAGGTCAAGGTCCTGAGCACTCATCTGCACGTCTGGAACGTTTCTTGCAACTATGTGCTGAAGACAACATGCAAGTAATGACTCCAACTACACCTGCACAGATCTTCCACGCGTTACGTCGTCAGGCAATCCGCCCGATCCGTAAGCCAATGATCATTATGTCACCTAAATCATTGCTTCGTCACAAATTAGCGGTGTCTAATCTGGAAGAACTGGCTAACGGTACATTCCAGACTGTGATCGACGAAGTAGATAACATCAACAAAGCAGACGTAACCCGTCTGGTACTGTGTGGTGGTAAGGTTTACTACGATCTGGTTGAAAAACGTCGTGAAAAAGAATTGAACAACACTGCAATTGTACGTATTGAACAATTGTATCCGTACCCAGAAGCACGTCTTGCAGAAGTTCTTGCTCAGTATCCAAACGTGAAAGAACTAGTTTGGGCACAAGAAGAGCCGAAAAACCAAGGTGCTTGGTTGTTCATCGCGCCTCGTTTATATGACGATGTGATGAAAGCGGGCAAACAAATCCGTATTAGTTACGCAGGCCGTGAAGCTTCAGCTGCACCGGCGTGTGGTTCACCATACTTGCATGCAAAACAACAAGCTCAGCTCGTTAACGACGCTCTAGCGATCGATGCTGAATAATCCAGGAGATTCTAAATAATGGCAACCGAAATTAAAGCACCGGTATTTCCAGAGTCAGTTGCGGACGGTACGATCGCAACTTGGCACAAACAACCAGGTGAAGCAGTATCACGTGATGAAGTGATCTGTGATATTGAAACTGATAAAGTTGTTTTAGAAGTTGTTGCTCCTGCAGACGGTACAATTGCATCAATCGTTAAAAATGAAGGCGATACAGTGCTTTCTGCTGAAGTGATTGCTCAATTCGAAGAAGGTGCAGTATCTGGCGCGAGCCAAACTCAAGCAGTTCAATCTGAAGAGAAAGTTGAACAAGCAGCTGCACAAACTGAAGCGGGCAATTCACCAATCGTTGAGCGTAGCCAGGTTCAAGACCAGGCTCCAGCAGTACGTAAAGCATTGACTGAATCTGGAATTAATGCTGCTGACGTATCCGGTACAGGCCGTGGCGGTCGCATCACTAAAGAAGATGTTGCGAACCATCAATCTAAACCTGCAGCGCCTGCTGCTGCACCGCTTAGCGTTGCAGTCGGTGAACGTATCGAAAAACGCGTTCCAATGACTCGTCTGCGTAAACGTGTTGCTGAACGTCTACTTGCTGCAACTCAAGAAACAGCAATGTTGACGACGTTCAACGAAGTAAACATGAAACCGATCATGGAAATGCGTAACCAGTACAAAGAGGCGTTTGAAAAACGTCATGGTGCGCGTCTAGGCTTCATGTCATTCTTTGTTAAAGCGGCGACTGAAGCGCTGAAACGCTATCCAGCAGTGAATGCGTCTATCGATGGCGACGATATCGTTTACCATGGTTACTATGACATCGGTGTAGCGGTTTCTTCTGACCGTGGTCTGGTGGTTCCTGTTCTTCGTGATACAGACCGCATGAACTATGCTGAAGTTGAAAACGGTATCCGTGCATACGCTGGTAAAGCGCGTGAAGGTAAACTTGCGATTGAAGACATGACTGGTGGTACTTTCACAATTACCAACGGTGGTACTTTCGGTTCATTACTTTCAACGCCAATTCTAAACACACCACAAACTGCGATTCTGGGTATGCACAAAATCCAAGAACGTCCTATGGCAGTGAATGGTCAAGTAGAAATCTTACCAATGATGTACTTAGCGCTTTCTTATGACCACCGTTTAATCGATGGTAAAGAAGCAGTTGGCTTCCTGGTAACAATCAAAGAATTGTTAGAAGAACCAGCTCGTCTGATCCTTGACCTATAATTTATACATTTAAAATCTCCCCAAACCCCTCTTTCTAAAGAGGGGCTGTCCCCCTGTGTTAAAGGGGGATGTAGGGGGATTCTTTGGAGATAAAAATGTCTCAATTCGATTTAGTTGTAATTGGTGGTGGCCCAGGTGGCTACGAAGCTGCAATTCGTGCTGCGCAACTTGGTTTCAAAGTTGCTTGTATCGAAAAACTTATTCATAAAGGTAAACCATCTTTAGGCGGTACTTGCCTAAACGTGGGTTGTATCCCTTCTAAAGCACTTCTAGATTCTTCTCACCGTTATGAAGATACTGTTCATCACTTAGATGATCACGGTATTACGACTGGTGAAGTGAAGTTTGATCTTGCAAAACTTCTTGCACGTAAAGACAAAATCGTAAACCAATTGACCATGGGTATCGACGGCCTGCTGAAAGGTAATGGCGTTGAATGGTTAAAAGGTACTGGTAAATTGCTTGCTGGTAAAAAAGTTGAGTTCGTTTCACACGAAGGCGAAACTCAAGTTTTAGAACCTAAATACGTGATTCTTGCGACTGGTTCTGTACCTGTAAATATTCCTGTTGCTCCTGTAGATCAAGACATCATTGTTGACTCTACTGGCGCGCTTGAATTCCAGGAAGTACCTAAACGTCTTGGTGTCATCGGTGCAGGTGTCATCGGTCTTGAACTTGGTTCAGTATGGCGTCGTCTTGGTGCTGAAGTTGTTGTATTTGAAGCAATGGACGCATTCTTACCAATGGCTGATAAGGCATTGGCGAAAGACTACCAAAAAGTATTGACTAAACAAGGTCTGGATATCCGCGTTGGTGCGAAAGTATCTGGTACTGAAGTGAACGGTCGTGAAGTTACTGTTCAGTACACTCAAGGTGGTGAAGACAAAACTCAAACTTTCGACAAGTTGATCGTTTGTGTTGGTCGTCGTGCTTATGCTGAAGGCCTATTGGCTGAAGATTCAGGCATTAAACTCACTGAACGTGGTCTGGTTGAAGTAAACGATTGGTGTGCAACTTCTGTTGAAGGCGTATACGCAATTGGTGACTTGGTACGTGGTCCAATGCTTGCCCATAAAGCAATGGAAGAAGGTGTAATGGCAGTTGAACGTATTCACGGTCATGCTGCACAAGTCAACTACGATACGATCATTTCTGTAATTTACACACACCCAGAAGCGGCGTGGGTAGGTTTAACAGAAGAGCAGGCGAAAGAAAAAGGCCACGAAGTTAAAACGGGTCAATTCGGTTTCGCTGCGAATGGTCGTGCAATGGCTGCGGGCGAAAATGCTGGTTTCGTGAAGTTTGTTGCTGATGCAAAAACTGACCGTCTACTGGGTATGCACGTGATTGGACCTGCTGCGTCTGATATCGTACACCAAGGTATGATCGCTCTTGAATTTGTTTCTTCAGTAGAGGACCTACAGTTGATGACTTTCGGTCACCCAACGTTCTCTGAAGTCGTACATGAAGCTGCTCTTGCAGTTGATGGTCGTGCGATTCACGCGATCCAACGTAAGCGTAAGTAATTCTTCGAAGAGCGGCTCCGGCCGCTCTTTTTACATTTGGTGGTTGTTTTTGAATGAATAATCATCTAAAAATAAAGATAAGTAAAATTTAAGATCCAAAAATACCAATATTGATTGATGTGAACCAAGAAATATTGGGAATACGTGTAATAACAAAGTCAAATAAGTAGTAAAAGGTTAATCAATGAATTTACATGAGTATCAAGCAAAAGCGTTATTAAAAAAATATGGGATGCCTGTACAAGAAGGTATTCTTGCTACCAATGCTGAGGAAACAGTACATGCTTTTGAGCAGCTTGGTGGGAAGTTTGCGGTATTAAAAGCGCAGGTTCACGCAGGTGGTCGTGGCAAAGCGGGTGGGGTAAAAGTGGTAAAGTCGGCTGAAGAAGCAGCTGAATATGCCAATCAGATTATTGGTTCACGTTTAGTGACCTATCAAACCGATGCAAACGGTCAGCCAGTCAATAGCATTCTGGTGTCTGAAGATGTGTATCCGGTTGAGCGTGAATTGTATTTGGGTGCGGTGGTTGACCGTTCTAGCCGTCGTATTACCTTTATGGCATCCACAGAAGGCGGTGTCGAAATTGAAAAAGTTGCAGAAGAAAATCCTGAAAAAATCATTAAAGTAGAAGTTGATCCTTTGGTGGGTTTATTGCCATTCCAAGCACGTGAAGTGGCATTTGCACTTAAGTTAAAAGATAGCCAGATCAATCAATTTGTTAAAGTCATGACAGCTGCTTATCAAGCTTTTGTTGAAAATGATTTTGCTTTATTTGAAATTAACCCACTCTCTGTACGTGAAAATGGTGACATTCTCTGTGTCGATGCCAAAGTCGGTATTGATTCGAATGCACTGTACCGCCTGCCTGAAGTTGCTGCTTTACGTGATAAATCACAAGAAAATGAGCGTGAACTGAAAGCATCTGAATTTGACCTGAACTACGTTGCTTTAGAGGGCAATATTGGTTGTATGGTCAATGGTGCCGGTCTTGCGATGGCAACTATGGACATTATCAAGCTTTATGGTGGTCAACCAGCTAACTTCCTGGATGTAGGTGGTGGTGCAACCAAAGAGCGTGTCATCGAAGCATTTAAAATTATCTTGGCAGATTCTTCTGTACAAGGTGTCTTGATTAATATTTTTGGTGGAATTGTACGTTGTGACATGATTGCTGAGGCAATTATTGCAGCGGTTCAGGAGGTAAATGTCACTGTACCTGTAGTCGTTCGTCTTGAAGGGAACAATGCAGAGCTTGGTGCCAAGTTACTGGATGAATCTGGTTTGAAATTGATTTCTGCAAATGGCTTGGCCGATGCTGCAGAAAAAATTGTTGCTGCAGTAAAAGCTTAAGGAGTATCACAATGAGCGTATTAATTAATAAAGACACCAAAGTTTTAGTCCAAGGCTTTACAGGCAAGAACGGTACATTCCACTCTGAACAGGCTATTGCCTACGGCACTAAAGTTGTTGGTGGAGTAACACCGGGTAAAGGTGGTCAATCACATCTGGATCTGCCAGTATTTAATACTATGCGTGAAGCGGTGCAAGAAACTCAAGCTGATGCTTCTGTGATTTATGTGCCTGCACCTTTTGTCCTCGATTCTATTGTAGAAGCTGTTGACTCAGGTATTGAGCTGATTGTTGTGATTACTGAAGGCGTACCAACACTGGATATGCTAAAAGCTAAACGTTATCTGGAAACCAATGGTAATGGTACGCGTCTGATCGGTCCAAACTGTCCGGGTATCATTACGCCAGGCGAGTGTAAGATCGGGATTATGCCGGGTCATATTCATCAGCCAGGTAAGATCGGCATTATCTCACGTTCAGGTACTTTGACTTATGAAGCGGTTGCACAAACCACTAAATTAGGTCTTGGACAGTCAACCTGTATCGGAATCGGTGGTGATCCGATTCCAGGCATGAACCAGATTGATTGCTTGAAACTGTTCCAGGAAGACCCGCAAACTGAAGCCATTATCATGATTGGTGAAATTGGCGGTACTGCGGAAGAAGAAGCAGCTGAGTATATCCAGTCGCATGTGACCAAGCCGGTGGTAGGTTATATCGCTGGTGTAACAGCGCCGAAAGGTAAGCGTATGGGTCACGCAGGTGCCATCATTTCTGGCGGTAAAGGAACTGCTGAAGAGAAGTTTGCAGCTTTTGAACGCGCGGGAATGGCGTATACACGTAGTCCTGCAGAGTTGGGTTCAACCATGCTTGAGGTTTTGAAAGAAAAAGGTTTGGCTTAATTTATTAAGCTGATAAAAAGCCCTCAATATTGAGGGCTTTTTTATAATTGCTGCAAAAGGAGATTAAAGTCTAACTAAATGATAATTCGAAAATTGAGTATTTAGTTATCTATACCAGCTTTAGCTTTCAGGCTTTGAGTCATCCCATTGATGTCACCACCCTGAATGCCTAATTCATTCATCAGGCTATCAATCAAAGGTGCCTGGCTACGATAACGCAAAGCACTATTCACCACCTGATCGGAGAGGGCAACATTGCTACCTTCATGATGGGCATCTGCCTGACAAGAGCCCGCATGTGTGCCATGTAAACCATTCACTTGCAGAATCTTGATGTCATCAATGTTTTCCATCGGCTTAACACTTTCACGAATGATTTCAGGTAAGTATTTCAGCATGGCTAGCCGGATTTGCATTTCCACCTGTTCAGATGACAGTACATTATTTGCTTCATTCACTGCGCGAGTACCTTCAGCATCGACTTGATACTGTTTCTCCATCGCTTGAGCAAGTAATACTTTGGCATCCGCTTCACCTTTAGCTTTCAGGCGAACTTTTTCAGCTTCGGCTTCAGCGGCAATACGAACCGCTTCTGCATCATCAGCTGCTGCCTGTTTGCCAGCTTCAGCTGCAACGGTAATGGCAATTGCATCTTTCTCAGCCTGTTCTTTGGCTGCAACCAGTTCAACTGCTTTTTGACGTTCAGCTTGCTGGATCTGACGGACGGTAACGACTTCTTCTTCCGCTTTAACCGCTTGAGCACGTGCCTGATCAGCTAAAGCTTTGGCTTCAGATTCAGCACGTGATTTTTCTGCAATCGCAATTGCACGATCCTGTTCAGCCAGTTCAATCGTTTTCTTCTGTTCAACTTGGGCTTTTTGAATAAGCTGGGCTTTCTGAATGTTTTCATTTTCAACATCACGAGCCGCCAAAATGCGTTTCAGTTCTACTTCACGTTCAGCAGCAATACGAGCTTCTTCCGCTTCACGTTTTTTTGCAGCTTCCTGAGCTGCAATTTCAGCTAACTGTTCAGCGCGGCGAATCGAAATTTCACGTTCCTGTTGCAGCTTGGCATATTCTTCTTCACGGATAATTTGTAGACGTGCTTGCTCGGCTTCCAGATTTTTGGCTTTAATGGCCAGATCTGTATCCTGTTCAATATGATTACGCTTACGGCGACGATCTTCAATCGTTTCAGTGAGTTTGGTCAAACCTTCAGCATCGAACGCATTTTGTGGATTGAAATATTTAAAGCCAGTTTGATCTAAGCCAGTTAAAGAAACAGTTTCCAGTTCCAGACCATTTTTGTGCAGATCTTCAGATACCACTTGCTGTACTTTTTGTACGAAGTCGACCCGTTTTTCATGTAATTCTTCCATGGCCATTTCAGCGGCAACGGCGCGTAAAGAGTCGACAAATTTCCCTTCAACCAGATTCTTTAATTCATTTGGCGACATGGTCTTTTGACCAAGAGTTTGTGCTGCCGTAGCAATCGAATCAGCCGTTGGTTTCACACGTACATAGAATTCAGCCATGACATCGACACGCATGCGATCACGGGTAATCAGCGCCTGATCATCGGCACGACGGACTTCCAGACGCAAGGTATTCATATTGACTGGAATGATTTCATGTAGCACCGGTAGCACCAAAGCCCCGCCGCCTAAAATCACTTTTTCACCACCCCAACCGGTACGTACAAAGGAAATCTCTTTACTGGAACGACGGTATAAACGCGCAATGATTAATCCGAAGGTGACTAGGCCAACGAATATAATCCCCGCAATAATCAAAACATTATATAAATCAAAATTTAGCATTGTTATAAAGTCTCTTTGGGCAAGCTTAATTTTTATAGGAAATTGGTTTAATTAAAGTTCAATAGCCTGAAAGCCATTTTTAGTTTTTTGAGTCAAAACCACTGTCTGACCTTGATTAAATATTTCATTGCGTTCAGGTTCGACCAGCACATAATGGGTCTTACCATGCTGATCCTGAACTTTGGCCTGAGCAGGGGAGTTAGCTTTGGCATCTCCCAGAATAATCGTGGCGGTTCGTCCGATCAGTTCATCGCTATAGATCGCGATGGTTTCATCCTGAGGCAGAATTTTGGCAGCAAGCACGGACAGCCCACGTACAATCGGCATGCATAAAAATAAACAGGCAGGGGAAATAATCCATGCATTTAAAAGCTGACTGGTAAATCGTTCGAACAGGCCTTGGATCAATAAACCGCTCAGACCATAACTGGTCAGGAAAATAATGAGCCAGATAAAGAGAGGCAGGCGACCCAGATAAAGCCAGTCGAATACTTTATTGAACAGGCCGGTCTGCTGATCAATACCTACTTCCGGATGAAGCGGTTCTTCAGGCAGAAATTGTTCGAACATATTCTGGGAACCACCTCCCAGCATCAGCAAGACACATTCCAAGGCAGCAAACATCAGCATCAGGCTTAAACTGATACTAAATACAATGTTGGAAGGATGAATGAACAGTTCCCACATGAGTTTCTGTCTCTAATTATGGTTTTATAGAAATTTTATGACCCTGTTAAAGATAACAGTTATTAATAAAATTGTAAGCAAAAAACAACAAAAATCCCAATCGGGATAGCTTGATAAAATCCAAAATTTAACAATATGTGATGCGTTTTTCTTAGCTGCAAATAAATGTCGACTATTTTATAGGTGGGCGAATCTGAGGTTTTATCTCAAGAATAGAAAAGCAATTGATATACGTCTGCTTTTCTATTCCTATGTAGATGTATAAAAGCATTAAAGGATGGCGGTCTGGATACGGACTTTCATTTCTAGGGCTTGTTGCAGGATATAGTTCTTCATCCATTGCACCTGTTCGCCCATTGGATTGGTTTTTACTGCAGTCTCCAGAAATTTAAGTTCAGGCTGATTAAATAGTTGTTCATCGAGAGCCTGTTCCAATGCCTGAGTATTTGCAGACAAAGGAAGGGCCACCAAGAAAAAGGCTTTAGGATAGTTATAGAAAGCATAAAGCAGATTGAAAGCTTTTTGATCACTTCTCAGATTGCCGGCACCTATTTCGTAACCTGCCTGGTGGTTGCTATAAGTCATACCGAGCAGGTATTCCCATTGACCGTTCAGCTTACGCAGGCCAAACTGCATGCCAATCTGATCCGCGGTCAATTCATGCTGGATATAAATGTTTAAAGGACTGCCATCTTCAGTATAGGGTTCCTGAAGAACAAGAATATGTTGCTGGTGCTGGTAAATAAAACCGGCAAGTTTTGCTTGTTCTAGACGGGATTTTAAAGTATCTAAATCAAATTCGTTATAAGGCATACATAGTTTATAAATTGGAAGAACTAATCCTACTCTAATTTTTTTTCACCACGATGTGAACTGTCCGTTTAGATGATTAATATATCATTTCATTGCTAAAAGTAATCTTCCAGAGTGCTTTGACTAAACAATCAATTGTCTTTATTTAGCTAAGCTATCAGATTCATAAAAACTGATAGTTGATATTAGTGAATTTTTATATGACGTTTTAATATATGAATATCACAAAACAAGCAATCGTTATGAAAAGTTAATCACTATAATGAATATAAATTTTATAAAGTGTAATAAGTACACGTGTAATACGCAGGTTGTCCATGTCATTAAATGAGGAAAGACTTACTCATCTTAAACAGCTTGAAGCTGAGAGTATTCACATCATTCGCGAAGTTGCTGCCGAGTTTGAAAATCCGGTTATGCTTTATTCAATCGGTAAAGATTCAGCAGTTATGCTGCATTTAGCACTGAAAGCGTTTTATCCTGCAAAACTTCCATTCCCGCTACTTCATGTAGATACCGGCTGGAAATTCAAAGACATGATCAAGTTCCGTGATAACATGGCCAAAGAACATGGCTTTGATCTGATCGTGCATCAGAACAAAGAAGGTCGTGATGCGGGCGTAAACCCATTCGACTATGGTAGCTCTAAATATACTGACATTATGAAAACCCAAGGCTTGAAACAGGCTCTGGATAAATATCAGTTTGATGCTGCTTTCGGTGGTGCACGTCGTGACGAAGAAAAATCACGTGCCAAAGAACGTGTTTATTCATTCCGTGATTCTAAACACCGTTGGGACCCTAAAAACCAGCGTCCAGAACTTTGGAACCTTTACAATGGTAAAGTGAACAAAGGCGAAAGTATTCGTGTATTCCCGCTGTCTAACTGGACTGAGCTGGACATCTGGCAATATATCTACCTAGAAAATATCAAACTTGTTCCATTGTACTTAGCTGCTGAACGTCCAGTCGTTGAGCGTAATGGTACACTGATCATGGTTGATGATGAGCGTATGCGCCTGAATCCAGGCGAAGTGCCACAAATGAAATCGGTTCGTTTCCGTACTTTAGGTTGTTACCCATTAACGGGTGCGGTTGAATCAACTGCAACAACTTTACCGGAAATTATCCAGGAAATGCTTTTA
This sequence comes from Acinetobacter sp. YH12235, assembly GCF_013417705.1. Classification (NCBI taxonomy): domain Bacteria; kingdom Pseudomonadati; phylum Pseudomonadota; class Gammaproteobacteria; order Moraxellales; family Moraxellaceae; genus Acinetobacter; species Acinetobacter sp. YH12235. The sequence continues at coordinate 54,279 of NZ_VPDL01000002.1, forward strand.
GCAACCACATCTGAACGTCAAGGCCGTATGATCGACCATGATGAAGCAGGTTCGATGGAAAAGAAAAAGCAGGAAGGTTACTTCTAAGAATCTTAAGAAATCTCCTCCTAAGAATCTCCTTGCGCAGCAGTGCTGCTCACCCTCTTTTTCAAAGAGGGGAGAAAAAAGTCTCCCTTAACAAAGGGAGATTTAGAGGGATTAAAAGAAACCGATTTCAACGTATTTGTGGAGCTATGAGCGATGTCTCACCAATCAGAACTTATTAGCCAAGACATTTTGGCTTATTTGAAACAGCACGAAAATAAAGACTTATTGCGTTTCCTGACTTGCGGTAACGTGGATGATGGTAAATCAACCCTGATCGGCCGTCTGCTTTATGATTCAAAACTGATTTATGAAGATCAGCTGCAAGCCGTTACCCGTGACTCTAAAAAAGTGGGTACCACTGGCGATGCACCTGACTTGGCATTACTAGTTGATGGTCTGCAAGCTGAACGTGAGCAGGGTATTACCATTGATGTGGCTTACCGTTATTTTTCAACTGAAAAACGTAAGTTCATCATTGCCGATACTCCGGGACACGAACAGTACACCCGTAACATGGCAACTGGTGCTTCTACTGCCGACCTTGCGATTATCCTGATCGATGCGCGTTATGGTGTTCAGACTCAAACACGTCGTCACTCATTTATTGCGAGCCTTTTAGGTATTCGTAATATCGTGGTTGCAGTGAACAAAATGGACTTGGTTGAATTCTCTGAAGCACGCTTCAATGAAATTCAGGCTGAGTACAACAAGTTCGTGGATCAGCTGAGCGATCGTAAACCTGAAAATATTGTATTCACGCCAATTTCTGCATTGAACGGTGATAATGTTGTAAACAAATCACCAAATACGCCGTGGTACCAAGGTCAGACCTTAATGGAGACTTTGGAAACTGTAGAAATTACACGTAATACCAGCAAAGACGAATTCCGTTTCCCAGTTCAGTACGTTAACCGTCCTAACCTCGACTTCCGTGGTTTCTGCGGTACGATCGCACTGGGTGAAGTAAAAGTTGGTGATGAAATTGTTGCGCTGCCATCTGGCAAGAAATCAACAGTGAAAGAAATTGTCACTTTTGACGGTAATCTGGATCATGCTGTAGCTGGTCAAGCTGTTACTTTAACGCTAAATGATGAAATTGATATTTCACGTGGTAACGTGTTGGTGAAAGCTGGCCAACAACCACTGATTTCACGTTCTGCTCGCGCATCTGTGGTATGGATGAACGACCAGCCGCTGGTGGTTGGTAAACTTTATAATGTGAAGTTTGGTACTCAAACGATTCCTGCAAAAGTTGCGAAAATTAACTACCGTACCAATGTCAATACATTGGAAAAACTACAAGTAGAGCAGCTGGATCTGAATGCAATTGCTGATGTGACCATCGAATTTGATGCGCCAGTGGTATTTGACCGTTATCAAGATAGCCGTTACACAGGTTCATTCATTTTCATCGACCGTCTAAGCAACGTGACTGTTGGTGCGGGTATGGTTGAAGCTGCAGTAGAATGGACTGCCCACAACGAGCCTGTAACTGCTGAAGCACGTGCTGCACGTTTAGGACAAAAACCTGCTGCGGTGACAGTAACTGCAAAAGCACTGGAAAATACTCAAGCGCTTGAAAGCCTGTTGATCCAACAAGGTGTGGTTGCGATTGCGAAAGCGGGTCTGACTGCTGAACAGGTTGCGCTTGTACGTGAAACTGGTGTGGTGGTGATTACTGACCTTGCAGAAGGTACAGATGTGACTTACACAGCCGATGCAGTTGAAGAACTGGCTGAGAAAATTGTGGAATTGGTTCGTCTATAAGACTGAACTGATTTTAAGAAAAACCCGCTGTAAGGCGGGTTTTTTATTGCCTGAATTTTGATTGGTGGAAAATTATCCGATTTATTAAAATGTGATCTTTCAATTTAGTTGAAGCTTTATACAATGCTCCGCAGGTGGGGTGATGTATGAAAAAATTATTATTGCTGGTTGGCTTGTGTGCAACTTTTGGAGCTGAAGCCAAGCAGAGCAGTCAAAGTGTAGAAGCAATTAAACAGAAGATTATTCAACAGTCGATTGAAAGCTATCCGGGAAATTGTCCTTGTCCATACAATACAGCGCGTAATGGTAGTCGTTGCGGTAAACGAAGTGCTTATAATCGTGCTGGCGGATATGCACCACTTTGCTATCTGGAAGATGTAAGTGATCGGATGGTAAGAGAGTATAAAGATTGAGGTTGTTTAAGCTTTTCTCATAAAGGAACTGTCAAAAGCAGTTCTTTATGAGAGTACTTGGTAAGATTGAGTTCTTCTCGGCTCTTTAGTAATTGGAGTTTCGTGAAATCTCTGATCAAGAGCATCAGCTAAATCTCTAACGTCTTCATTTCCACTAATAATGAATTTTCCATTTTGGAAGGGGATGTGACCTAAATATTTTTGAGTATTCGCAATAAACTCTATTTTTTGTTCAGCAGTGAAACTTTCAAATCTGTTTAAAACATTGGTAATTTTTTTGCGTACGGGAGCTGTTACTTTTTTTATTTCAAACCCTGAATTAGTTGAGAAAATATTAGAATTAACAAAATTACTTACATCTACCTCAGTGGCTTCTTTAAATAATTGATCAATTCCTAGAAAAATTTTCGTTAACTTAGAAAGATCTTTGAAATAGAGTCTTCCGGTGTTTTCTTCAAAAACAGCATCAGGAATAGTGTTTAAAAGAATAACTGGATTGAATGTGATATTAGGTTGATCATTTAGTCCCCATAAATTAAGTATAGGTTTTTTTATTAATAAAGATTCAGGAACTCTTTGATAAAAAGTTCTCCCTGTAACTTTATCTATTAAGGCTAAATACCGTATTTTGTCATATTCATTTGGCCCTATTTGAACCCAATCATTGCTGTTTGCGTTTATACAAACTTCAATCGGATTCTTAATTTCTGTAGTAGAAGGTAAATTAATATAGAACCATTGATCCTCATCTAAAGTAGAGGTGGGAGAATATTCAATGATGCTAGAAAAACTGAATTCTCTGAAATCTTGAAAGATTTCGATATCATTTTGACAAAGAACTTTTTTTAAAGATCTACTAACTTTTGCTAGCAAAATATCCATTGGTATATTGACACCCCATTTTTAGAATTGAATGTAAGTATATTCATTGATCTTTTTTACATTGATCGAATGAGTTTTATCTTGGTTTCTTAAATCATCTTTATTCTTAATATCATATTTTATAATCAGTAAGATTTTCAATCCCTTGGTATTGGTAATATGATAGAAACGGTAACCTAAGATTAAAAGTACAGGATTAAAAAAAGCAGTTTTTGAGAAAAATAGTAGTGTAGCTATCATTAAAAAAATAATTAAGAAAGCTTTTAGAGTACTTATGCTGATAGCTACAAGAATATAGCTTAAATATATAGGTAAAAAATATTCATTAGCTGGTTCTATAATGTTAATGGAATTGATTGAAATACTATCTGTAGCGCCTGTTTTGCCTAAAGAAATTGAAATTTTACCGATACCTATACAAGCTATAAAAATTAAGCCATAAGTGATAAACGATAATATATTTTTGTTTTCATATAGCTGATGTGAACAAATAATTCGATGATTTTCTAATACATAATCTATAGTCATTGGTACAGATATACTTAGCCAATTTAGCCAGCTATCTTCATGGCTGATCATAAAAATTAAAATTGACAGTAAAAGCGAACTGAGAATTAATAAGAGTTTGGCAATCATTTGAATCACCAGAATATTTTTTTAGCAGTATAACGAGAATTTTTCTAAAAATCTTATACTTGTAAAATTACTACGTCATAAATCGTCGTATTAATTAATGAATAAAATCATAGTAAATCATGGTAAGATGTATCTTAATTAAATTTAAGATATATCTTTTGTATGTCTAGAACTTCTGATTCTGCATTAAAAGAAGAGCGAAAAAACTCTCCAAAACCTCGTAGACGGCTCTTTGAAGCAGGTGAAATGAAACTGCTCGTGCTGCATTTTATTGCTCAAGCGCCCAAGTTTAGCTATGACATTATTAAAGATGTAGCTGCGCTGGTTGGAGGTAACTATAAGCCGAGTACAGGTACGATCTGCCCAACAATTAACTATCTTGAAGAACAGCAATATACCCAAGTGATCATGAGTGTGGATGAACGTAAGCAATATCACATTACTGATAAAGGTCGTGAGCATCTGAAAGATAATCAGGAAACTCTACAAAGAGTTCTTAGCCGTTTTGAAACCCGTCGCCGCATTCAAGAAGATGAGCGCTATATCGATATCCATAATTCAATGGAAAGCCTGAAAGCTTCACTACGATTCAAACTGCAAAATGAACTTCGTCCAGAGCAGATCAGTGATATTGCTGCCCAGATTGAACAGGCTGCAATTAATATCCGTCAACTGTAGGAGCAGGGTATGAAACAACATCTCTATGAAGTGACTGTTCAACATCTGGCTGATGCTCAAGGTAATCCATCAACCTATAGTGAAGCGCTACAGTTTCAGGTGGGTAATCACGATGACATCTTTAAAATACTGGAAAAACTTCAAGCCAGTCAGTTGCTAGATGAGGAAAGTACCAAAGCATTTGTTATCGGCTTAAAACTGTTTAGTGAAGTCATGCTGGAAAATAAAGAGTTGCCACTCTTCAAGGAATTCCTGCCGCAATTTGCCCAGTTTATGAAATCCTTAAAACAGACAGTGAAAGCCCAAAGTGAAGAACAGTAAGTATTCTAAAGGTCATTTATGAAAAAGAATCTCCCAAAATTTCACTCAAAACATCTGAACTGGTTAATGCCCTTAATCCTTTCCGGCATTATGAGCGGTGCGATTTCCTGCTTTAATATGCTGCTGAATAAAGGTTGGAGCGATGCGTTTATCTCGCTATGGTTACATGCTTGGGGGCTGTCATGGCTGGTGGCATTTCCACTGATTCTGCTTGTATTGCCGCTGGTACGCAAATTTCTGATGCAGTTTGTGCAGATGTCAGATCAATCTGCTAAATAAGAAATTGCTTATTCGAATCAGTCGGAATCGGATGACTTATTCAGAACTTGAGACAAAATAGATTTCATTTCAGTCAGGCTTTTCACACCAGCAATGCGTTGAATGATCTGCCCATTTTTAAAGATAAGAGTAGTAGGCAGGCCATAGACGTTATAGCGTAAGGTCAGAATCGGTGATTGATCGACATTGATTTTACCGAACTTAATTTCTGGATCATGCCCAGCATATTGTGTTGCCAGTTCCTCAAAAACTGAAAAATTCTGTACGCAGGGCTTGCACCAGTCAGCATAGAAACGGATCACAGCAAAGCCTTCAAACCATTCGAAGTCACTGTAATTATCTTCATTGTAGGGGATGACTGCTGACATGAATTTGCTCTCATCATTTCAAAATTAAGATTTAAACCAGCTCATAGTGAGTTCAGCCTGACCGGTATTCTCATCGATTCCTTGATTGATCATCTTAAAACCCTGCTTTTGGTAAAAATGAACTGCTGATGTATTTGCAGCATAGACATTTAAATGCAGCTGATTACATTGCTGTTTTAAGAAGTCAACTAAACGGCGACCATAGCCAGCACCTTGCTGCTCAGGATCAATGAAAAGTGCAGCTAATACATTTTCTGATTTTAATAATGAAACAAAGCCAAGTACCGTATGATTTTCTTTAAGGACATAGTTTTCTGCTAAGGGTAAATATACATCTCGCATTGGAAGTAGCTGATTTTCCCAATAACTAGCAGGAATAAAATCATGCGCCTTTAAAGAAGCCTGGAACCAGATTTCAAGAATAGCGTCGATATCCTCGGTTTTCGCTTTTGTAATTATTGTCATCAGTGGTCTTATATCAATTTACTAAATAGGCAGCTGATTATACATAAGTCCATGCTGCTTCAATCCATAGCATTTCTATGTTCAAATAAGTTCGAAAAATATGAAACGTGAATATTAGGGAAAGAATCCATGACGCAACAAAGCATGCAACAAGTCATCATTACAGAACCGGGTGGTGTAGAGAAACTCGCTTATGAAACGGTTGCCATCCCTGAACCTAAAGCAGACGAAGTGCTGGTTAAGGTACATGCTTTCGGGATTAACCGTCCGGATATCTTGCAGCGTCAGGGCTTGTATCCAATGCCTAAGGGCGTGACTCCTGTACCGGGTCTGGAAGTTGCCGGTGAAGTTGTTGCAGTCGGGAGTGAAGTAAGCCAGTTTAAAGTAGGTGACAAAGTCTGTGGTCTGACCAATGGCGGTGGTTATGCAGAATATTGCGTCGTGCCTGAAAGCCAGACTTTAAACATTCCTGAAGGTGTGAGTTTTGTACAGGCTGCGGCGATTCCGGAAACCTTTTTCACTGTTTGGGCAAATGTGTTCCAGATGGGTAAGGCTAAGGCAGGAGAGACTGTACTGATTCATGGCGGAACTAGCGGGATTGGAACCACAGCCTTAATGCTGTGCAAATCATTAGGCATCAAAACCTTTGCGACAGTAGGTAGTGATGAAAAAATCCAGGCAATTTCACATCTGACGACAGGAATCAATTACAAGACCCAAGACTTTGAACAGGTTATCAATGAAGCTACGGATAATGCCGGTGTAGATGTGATTCTGGATATGGTGGGTGCGCCGTACCTAGAGAAAAATCTGAATCTGCTGCGTCGTGATGGTCGTTTGGTGTATATCGCATTCCTGGGCGGCGCTAAAGCTAAGGATGTAAAATTGGGTCAAATCATGATGAAACGTTTGACCATTACTGGTTCTACCATGCGTGCACGCAATACGGCTGAGAAAGCTGAAATTGCCCAAGGCCTGAAAGAGCATGTGGCACCACTCTGGGCAAAAGGTGAATGTTTACCGATGATCTATAAAACCTTCAAATTTGACCAGATTCAGGATGCGCATGCAACGATGGATACGGGTGAACATATCGGTAAGATTGTGGTGGAAATCATCTAATTATTCTTGTGATAGAAATACTAAAAGCCAACTTTTGTTGGCTTTTATTTTGCATAAAAAACGATAACTAATTTAAATTAATTGCTTGAAATAGGGATATAAATTTTAAAAAACGGTAAAAAGTGTCGATTGTTCGACACAACCTGTCAAAACTGAGGAGTAAATTAGCGCTTAAATATAATCTGACTAAATTGTTTGGTATTAGATGAAATGTCACGTATTAAAAGGAAGTATATTATGAAGATAGTGTCCACCCCTTATACGCATGAACATGGCTTTCGTGCATTGAAGCGTTTGCATAAAGCGATTATCCGTAATCAGTTACTTCGTTCCGATCTACACAAGCTGTATCAAGCCATGTTGCATCTGGAACGCTATATGGAACGGCTGAGCCACTCAGCACCGAAACCTCACTACAAACGTCGTAAAAAAGCTTAAAAAACACCTTGCCTATTAGCCTTAAGTTGAAGTGAATAACTCTAATCTCGTTTTTATTTGGCTGTATAATTTTCCCATAATTTAAAAATTCTAAGCAGATGAATCATTGTGCTGCACAAGCGGCACGAAGAGGGTATTTATGAAGGGCAATGCGTCAACGCATGAGCGCCTCGCAGACCGTTTGGCAAATATTTTAACCAAACTTAATATAGGGCATCAGTTAAGTGTACAGGAGCTGGCACGAGAATTTCAGGTCAGCACCCGTACTATTGAACGTGATTTTGTTCGTCTGAATGCGTATTTACCGCTCATACAGGATCAAAATACCAAACGCTATTATCTTGAGCCTTCATATTTAGGGCGTTTCAAGTTGCAGGATATCCAGAATTTTGCACAGTTGTCCGGAATCAGTGAGCTGTATCCGGCACTGGATATGTCTTTTATTCGTGAATTGCTGGATGAGCGGGCAAATCAGGTATTTTCGGCAAAAGGTTATTATTTTGAAGATGCCAAACAGTTTGCCGAGCATTTCAAGCTGCTTGCAGGGGCGATCTATAAACGGCAGCAGATTGAGCTGCAATATTCCGAACAAACACGGATCATCCAGCCATACCGATTGATTCATCATCATGGCATCTGGTATCTGGCTGGTGTCACTGAAGCTGAACTCAAAACTTATCGTTTAAGTCAGTTGCAGGAAGTCAAACTGGTTTTTGAAAATGAAAGCTTTGAGCATGATCCTGAAGTTCTGAAAATGCTGGCAGATGAAGACAGCATCTGGTTTGGTCAGCAAAAACAGCAGGTTTTGATGAAGGTGCAACCTGAAGTCACGGTATTTTTTAAAGAGCGCCGTTTATTTCCGGAACAGCAGATCGAACAGGAATCAGAGTCTGGAGAATTGTTAATTAGTTGTCAGATTCGTCATGAAATGCAGTTATTGCCACTGGTACGTTACTGGCTACCGTATGTAAAGATCATTGAGCCGATTCATTTTCAGGAAAAACTGGAACAGGATCTGGAAGGTTATTTACGCTCTGCTGGATAATATTTTGAAAGCAGAGCAGGTTGGCGAATGCTTATAGAATTCTATTGAGAATTAGATTTAGCAAATTACAGGCATAAAAAAACCAGCTTTAGCTGGGTTCTTTATTTGCACCATCTTCAGTAGTAGAAGAATGGTGCCCGAGGCCAGACTCGAACTGGCACGCTTTGTGGGCGGGGGATTTTAAATCCCCTGTGTCTACCGATTTCACCACTCGGGCTTTAACAAGATTGGAGGCGGAGGTCGGAATCGAACCGGCGTCCACGGAGTTGCAGTCCGCTGCATGACCACTCTGCCACCCCGCCGCGTCTTGTTGATGCGTATATTATCAAGCTCTGAAAAAAAAACAATAGGATATTCATTTGTATGCGCATAAAAACAGCATATGGCGGAAAATATTCAGAATTATCATGTAGAATGTGCAAAATTGATTCATATCAACACTTGGGAGAAGTGCCGTGGCATTAGTTTTAGACGGTCGTGCATTGGCGAAGCAAATTGAAGCTGACTTGTTAACTCGCGTAGAAGCGCTGAAAGCAAAATCAGGTCGTACTCCAATTCTTGCGACTATTTTAGTGGGTGACGATGGCGCATCTGCAACTTATGTTCGTATGAAAGGCAATGCTTGCCGCCGTGTTGGTATGGATTCACTAAAAGTTGAGCTTCCAAAAGAAACGACTACTGAAGAATTGCTGGCTGAAATTGAAAAACTGAATGCAAATCCGGATGTTCACGGTATTCTTTTACAACACCCAGTACCTGCGCAAATTGATGAACGTGCTTGTTTTGATGCTATCTCGCTTGAAAAAGACGTCGATGGTGTGACTTGTCTGGGCTATGGTCGTATGGCGATGGGTGAAGCAGCTTATGGTTCTGCTACTCCTGCAGGTATCATGACTATCCTGAAAGAAAACAATATTGAAATCGCAGGTAAACATGCGGTAGTGGTTGGTCGTTCTGCGATTCTAGGTAAACCAATGGCAGCAATGTTGCTTGAAGCGAATGCTACAGTGACTATTTGCCATTCACGTACTCAAAACCTTCCAGAATTTGTAAAACAAGCTGACATTATCGTGGGTGCGGTGGGTAAAGCTGAACTGATCCAGAAAGACTGGATTAAACCAGGTGCAGTGGTTGTTGATGCTGGTTTCCACCCACGTGATGGCGGTGGTGTGGGTGATATTCAATTAGTCGGTATTGAAGAAGTTGCTTCTGCTTATACCCCAGTTCCGGGTGGTGTAGGTCCTATGACAATCACTACGCTGATTCGTCAAACTGTAGAAGCTGCTGAGAAGGCTTTGGGTTAATTGAAATTTTAATTAGTTACGGCGGAGTTGTATCGTTGTGACTATAGATGTAAGAAGCTCATTCGTTACTTTTGTTTCGGCAAAAGTAACCAAAACCATTTGTCATTCGCAGAACTCGTCATATTTCTTTTGCGTGGTTGATGTGTCGCAAAAACAGGACGAATTAGATTTCAGTCTGCCTCGAACAGCTGCGAATGACGTGGTCATGTATCCGATTAATGTATAAATTCCAATAAAGATATTTTCGCATCAAGGCTTTCTTCATGAGCTGTACTTTCCAATTTCCTAAAGCCCCTGAGCATTTACTTCAAGCCTTACACCAAGTTATTCCTAATTGTGAACTGATGGCACAGCAGCTACCAGAAACACCGATTTCACTCTGGCTGATTCCACCAGTCTTTCCGACAGACAAACTAGATGATGAAGTGATTCGTCGTATCTGGAATGATACGCCGTACTGGATCTTCTGCTGGGCATCAGGATTGGCCATGGCACAGTGGTTGCTGGCTGAACCGCATCATGTCAAAGACAAAGTGGTACTAGATTTTGGTGCAGGATCAGGTGTTGTTGCTATTGCAGCGAAAATGGCAGGAGCCAAACGTGTGATCTGTTGTGATATCGATCAGGTCAGTCTGAATGCCTGTCGTGCCAATGCTGAGTTAAATGATGTTGAGCTGGAATATCTGGATGATCTCTATAAAGCAGAACAGGTGGATATACTGCTAGCGGCAGATGTGCTTTATGATCAGTGTAACCGTTTCTTCCTGGATGAATTCCTGAGATTTGCACCAGAAGTCTGGGTCGCAGATAGTCGGGTGAAAAATTTTAGTCATCCGCAATATCTCAAACTGGATGAACGTAGTGCGACTACCTGGCCAGATCTGGATGAATCACCAGAATTCCGTAATGTCAGCTTCTATCGAACTAAATAACATCCAAGAATTGAAAAAGAAAAAAAGGGCATCAAGCCCTTTTTTATGCTCTGTTTTATGAGCAGGTATAGCGAATCACACGTACAGTGGTAGGGCGAGCTTCTAATGCCTCTCGGGCACCCGGATTTTCACTGTTATATAAATCAGGTGTATTACTCAAACTGATTTGGGTGCGGCTATCCCCGAGTTGACGGCCATACTGAACCTGTTCAGGAGTTGGGTTAACTATTTCCTGACTATTAATAATCTGGATATTATAACTTTTAGAGGTTCCAAGAACTTGTCTGCAAGCAGCCTGTAACCTGTTTTCATCCTGACTTGGTCGTCCTGCTAATGTATAGCTTAAGGTTGCGGAATTTTCTGAACGTTCCAGAATTTCATAACCGGTCTGACCGTTAAATTGTTGAGGTGCCGTCTGACATGCTGTCAGGCCTAAAGTGCCGATAGTTAAGCCGAGTAAAAAAACTGTTTTTTTCATCATGATGATTTCCCGTATTTTTATCAGACAAGTATGCCATAGCAACGAAATAGCGGAATGGCAGTAAACATAAAATTCCAATAAAAAAGCTTTCCGAATGTTTCCATCCGGAAAGCTCCTAAAGCAATACAGTTACTTAGTCATCAGTAATCATGCTGTGCTTTTTAGTGTCTTTCATAAAGACATAAGTGAGCAGCGACAGGCCAATCATAAAAGTAATGTAATAGAAGAAGTAGTTTTCATGGCCGGCATTTTTAAAGCTTAAAGCCACCAGTTCTGCTGTACCCCCAAATAGTGTATTGGCAATCGCATAAGGCAAAGCTACGCCTAAGGCACGGATATGGGCAGGGAATAGCTCAGCTTTTACCACTGCGTTAATCGCTGTATAACCAGTTACAATTACCATACCGCTCATACATAACATGAATGCTGTAGTTGGGTTGGTAGTTGAGCCTAAGCCATTAAAGATAGGAATGGTAAATAGTACACCAAGCACACCAAAGGCAATCATGATTGGCTTACGGCCGATCTTGTCAGAAAGTGCACCAATCACAGGTTGCAAGAGCATGAATACAAAGATCGCAAGAGTCGTGATTTCAGTCGCTGTGGTTTTTTCAAATCCTGAGGTGTTCACCAGATATTTCTGCAAATAAGTAGTGAAAGTATTGAAAGCTAAAGTACCACCTGCAGTTAGCATGATCACGGTAAATGCCTGTTTAGGATATTTAGTGAATAAAGCTAAGGCACCGGATTTAGGGCCACCTTTTTTCGCCTGTTCAACAGCCTGTTTTGAAGATTGTGTTTCTACCAGACCGCGACGGATCCAGAACACCACAATCGCTAAGAATGCACCAATCAAGAAGGGAATACGCCAGCCCCATTCAGTGAGTTGTGCTTCAGTCAAAGTGCGTTGTAGGAAGATCAAGACACAGAGTGCCAATAGTTGACCTGAGATCAGGGTCACATACTGGAAGCTTGAGTAGAAACCACGATGATTTTTACCTGCCATTTCAGTCAAGTAAGTGGCACTTGAACCGTATTCACCACCTACACTCAAACCTTGTAATAAACGAGCAAATAACAGCAGCGCAGGGGCGAGCATGCCCACTGAATCATAGGTGGGTGCACAGGCAATAATCAGGGAACCGACACACATCAAAGATACAGAAAGTGTTAAACCGGCTTTACGACCCTTACGGTCAGCGTAAATCCCCATAATCCATGCGCCAATCGGACGCATCAAGAAACCAAGTGCGAATACAGCAGCAGCCTGAAGAAGTTTGACGGTATTGTCGCCATCAGGGAAGAACTGTGAAGCGAAATATAAGGTAAAGGCTGCATAAACATACCAGTCGTACCATTCGACCAGGTTACCTGCAGAACCACCGAGAATAGATTTAACCCGTGTTTTACGATCAAGCTGCGGTGTAGCAGCTTCAGGAAGTGGCTGATTCACAACATTGCTCCAAAGGAATGCTGTAAAACACATCTTTTTTAAATTTTCATTGCTATAAAATCTAAAAAGTTATGTTTTAGTGAGAGAGAAAGTGAGGAGATTTCATATACTTATACGCCTCCAAGTTTTCTCTTTTTATAGGACTTTAGTCTTAATAAATAGTGGAATTTTCAAATATTTTTATAAAACATAAATTTACCATTTGTTTAGATTAATTGCTTGATTTTTATATTGGATTAACTGGTTAAATGCTGTTCTTTAAGGGGATTAATGAATGGTAAAGGTAGTTTTTATTTAGATGTAAAATAGATTAAAAAATTGGCTTTAACCTTATCTTAAGGTAATAAAAAAGGCCGCTTACGCGACCTTTTTAAAATTAAATCAGCAATTAAGCAGATTTAACCGCTTCAAGAAGTTCAGCTTGGCGTTTTTTCAACGCTTCTGGCAGACGATCACCCAATTTGTTGAACAATTCAGTGTGGCTTTCAAGTTCTTTGATCCATTGATCTTTGTCTTGAGAAGTTACCAGGTCAAATTGTTCTTTAGTGAAATCAGAACCAGTCCAGTTTAGCTGTTCGTAAGTAGGTACACGGCCGATTGGAGTTTCAACAGCATCAGCACGACCTTCACAACGATCGATGATCCACTCAAGAACACGCATGTTTTGACCGAAACCAGGCCATACGAAGTTACCTTCAGCATCACGACGGAACCAGTTCACGTTGTAGATACCAGGAAGCTTGTTACCAGCAGCAGCAGCTTTCTCGCCAACTTTCTCACCCATTTCTAACCAGTGAGTGAAGTAGTCAGCCATGTTGTAGCCAGCAAATGGAAGCATCGCAAATGGGTCGCGACGAACGATACCTTGTTGACCAACAGCAGCAGCAGTTGTTTCAGAACCCATGGTTGCAGCTTTATAAACACCATCAACCCAGTCAAATGCTTCTGAAATCAGAGGCACTGTGTCTGCACGGCGACCACCGAAGATGAACGCAGAAATTGGAACACCTGCTGGATTTTCCCAATCCGCATCGATAGAAGGGCATTGACCAGCAGAAACTGTGAAACGAGCGTTCGGATGAGCCGCTTTTTCTTCGCCAGTGTGTGGTTGACCTTTCCAGTTAGTCAGATTCGCAGGTGCTTCTTTAGTCAGACCTTCCCACCAAACTTCACCGTTGTCAGTCACAGCAACGTTTGTATAGATTACGTCTTTATGAAGCGTTGCCATACAGTTCGGATTCGTTTTGGTATTTGTACCAGGAGCTACACCGAAGAAACCAGCTTCAGGGTTGATTGCATATAAGCGACCATCTTCACCTGGTTTGATCCAGGCAATATCGTCACCTACAGTTTCAATTTTCCAACCTTCATAACCTGCTGGTGGAATCAGCATCGCGAAGTTTGTTTTACCACAAGCAGATGGGAATGCAGCTGCGATGTAGTGTTTTTCGCCTTTAGGGCTAGTCACGCCAAGGATTAGCATATGTTCAGCTAACCAGCCTTGTTGACGACCCATATAAGATGCAATACGTAAAGCCAGGCATTTTTTACCTAACAATGCGTTACCGCCGTAACCAGAACCAAATGACCAGATTTCACGAGTTTCTGGGTAGTGCACGATGTATTTTTCTTTGTTGCAAGGCCAAGCAACATCTTTTTGACCTTCTTCAAGTGGTGCACCCACAGTGTGTACGCAAGGGACAAATTCGCCATCTGTACCTAGAACGTCATAAACAGCTTTACCCATACGAGCCATTTTAGACATGCTGACTGCCACATAAGGAGAGTCAGTTAATTCGATACCGATGTGCGCAATGTGTGAACCCAAAGGACCCATAGAGAATGGAACCACATACAGGGTACGACCTTTCATTGAACCGTCAAACAGACCATTCAATTTTTCGCGCATAACTGCTGGATCTTCCCAGTTATTGGTCGCGCCAGCGTCTTCTTTATTTGCAGAACAGATAAAAGTACGGTCTTCAACACGAGCAACGTCAGAAGGATCAGAATTTGCAAGATAAGAACCAGGATGTTTCTCTTGGTTAAGCGCTTGCATTGTGCCGTTAGCGATCATCAAGTCGATATAACGTTGATATTCTTCTGCGCTACCGTCACACCATTCAATTTTTGCTGGTTTTGTTAATTTAGCAATTTCTTCCACCCATGCAATAAGCTTAGGGTGACGAACGAATTCTGGTGCGTTCACTTGGGTCATGGTGAGGCCTATCTCAAATGTGTACAAAATTTTGTACAAAGTACAATCTGGTCAATAAAATACTGGCCAGATGAAATATGAAAAAAAGTGGCTGTATTAAAGCATAAAATCATCAAAAAAATAAGACTAAAGAAGTGCTGGATTTTATTTGGAATATTATGCTATTTTCTGTTTAAATTTATATAAAACAATAAGATATAAATAAATTCAAAATCTTAAATATGTATTTATTAGCTTTATGTGTGGTATTTATTTTAATTATTTTTATTTAAATCAAACCTTTAAATAAAATTGTTCAGTTATATTTGTTATTGATTAAATAAATGGTCGCCATTCGAATTTTACATAAAGCAACTATTAATTGTTTATGAATTGGACAAAATGCCAATAGGTGTGCATCAATCTGTGTAAAAAATGTCTAATCAATCTAAACCCTTATCCATTATTTATAATCATAATTCTGGTTTCCGTCTATTCGACCAACAAGAAAAATATGAGCAATTACTAGATATTTTTGCAGCGCATGATTTTGAGACTAAAGCTTTTGAAATCAACGATCCAGAACAGTTCAAAAAAGTCATTGCTGAAGTGCTGCAACGGCATCAACAATCGCCAGATCATGGTGTGATCGTGGCAGCAGGAGGAGATGGAACGCTCAATTCAGTCGCCAAACACCTGCTTGAAACTGATATTCCAGTCGGAATATTGCCTCTAGGTACTTTTAACTATGCGGCAAGATTGCTGGATATTCCCTTAGATTTGGTTGAAGCCGCACAAGTCATTGCAACGGGTCAAACCAAATGTATCCATGTAGCGCGTATTAATCAGGAAATCTACCTGAACAATGCTAGTCTGGGCTTATATCCCTTATTTATTAAAAAACGTGAAGACTATAATCGCATATTTGGCCGTTTCCCTTTACATGCCTATACCTCAGCACTCGATGTGTTGATTCGTGACCGTAAAGAATTAAAACTGGAAATCTGGGTAGATCAGAAGAAATATCCGGTCAAAACTCCACTGATTTTCTTTGGCAATAATCCACTACAGTTAGTAGACATGAAAATGCGGATTGCCCAAGCTGCTGAGCAAGGGAAGGTGGCTGGGGTTGTGGTCTCTAAAAGTGACAAGCTGACGTTATTCAAGCTGGTATATCAGTTAATCCGGGGCAAGATTGATCAAGCCTCCGATGTCTATAGTTTTGCTGCAGATCAGGTGCGAATTGAGTCTAAACGCAAAAAATTAATGGTTGCCATAGATGGGGAAACGGTAGAAATGACACCACCGTTAAATATTTCAGTTTTAAAAAATAGTTTAAGTGTAATGGTGCCGCATGATTCTGCATCTCTCTGATCTGCATTTTGGTACAGAAAGGCCTGAATGTTTGGAAGCCATCCAACAATTTTGTCGGGATCATGCATTGGAAGCGGTGGTAGTCAGCGGCGATCTCACCCAGCGAGCACGTTTGGGGCAGTTCTTTGCTTGTAAACGGTTTCTGGATCAGTTGAATACGCCTTATCTGGTGATCCCGGGGAATCATGATATTCCGCTTTATCATTTATGGAATCGATTATTTACTCCATTTACCCGTTATCAATTATTTTTCGGTGAACTCGAGCCTGTTTTAGAAACCGAACATTTTTATCTGATTGGGGTAAATTCGATTAGACGTCGATATCATACTAAAGGGCATTTATCACTCGAACAGATTCAAAGGATTGACCTGAAACTACAGCAGGCACCTGATTCCAAAATCAAGATTATTGTCAGTCATCAACCTTTTTATGTGCCATTTCAGAATAGGCAGGGTTTTAAGGATATTCCCCTGATGGCCAAAATTGCATTGGAGTCCTGGTCGCAGCATGGGCTGTTTGCTGTATTGCATGGGCATTTGCATCGTACCGCAGTCTATGATTTGAACCGTATATTCGAATTGGGAGGAAATCATCCGGTTTATGATGTACATGCCGGGACTTCTGCGTCACATCGGCTCCATAAGAATCAGCCGAATAGCTTTAATGCAATTGATGCAACAGGAAAAATTACGCAATATTGTTTTGATGAACAGTTAAAAACCTTTGTTCCACAGCCTGATCCCATAAATAAATAGACAAAAAATACGCAATCCATCAAAAAATTAAAAAAAAACCAATTTTTTTTCATTTTTGCCCTTGAAGCGTTTTATTCCATCTCCATAAAAAGGACATCAAAAAATTTTGATGATGACCAATGGAATAAATAAGTCGTCATCGGTGATCTAAAAAAGACTTAGTCTGATGGAGTTATTTATGAGCAACATTCGTCCATTACATGACCGCGTTGTTATTCGTCGTGTTGAAGAAGAAACAAAAACAGCTGGGGGCATCTTACTTCCAGGTTCTGCTGCTGAAAAACCTGCACAAGGTGAAATCATTGCAGTTGGTAATGGTCAAATCACTGACAATGGCGTACGCGCGTTAGACGTAAAAGTTGGCGACAAAGTATTGTTCGGTACTTATGCAGGTACAACTGTAAAAGTAAACGGCGAAGAACTTTTAATCATGAAAGAGTCTGACATTCTGGCAGTATTAGAAGCTTAATCTGCGCCAGATCGTTTTACTCATTCCAATTCAGATTTTGTAAAGATACAACAATATTCGGAGTCAAATATGTCAGCTAAAGACGTAAAATTTGGTGATTCAGCTCGTTCAAAAATGATCGCTGGTGTGAACATCCTTGCAGATGCGGTGAAAGTGACTTTAGGTCCTAAAGGCCGTAACGTTGTAATCGACCGTTCTTTCGGTGCACCGCACATTACTAAAGATGGTGTATCTGTTGCGAAAGAAATTACCCTGAAAGACAAATTCGAAAACATGGGTGCGCAACTGGTTCGTGAAGTTTCTTCAAAAACCAATGATATCGCAGGTGACGGTACAACAACTGCAACTGTATTGGCTCAAGCAATCCTGAACGAAGGGATCAAGTCAGTAACTGCGGGTATGAACCCAATGGATCTGAAACGTGGTATCGACCTTGCAGTTAAAACTGTTGTTGAAAATATTAAACAAACTGCAAAACCAGCTTCTGATTCTAAAGCGATTGAGCAAGTCGGTTCGATCTCTGCAAACTCTGACACCACTGTGGGTTCTCTGATTGCACAAGCAATGGAAAAAGTAGGCAAAGAAGGCGTAATCACTGTTGAGGAAGGTTCAGGCTTCGAAGATTCGCTTGATGTTGTAGAAGGTATGCAGTTTGACCGCGGTTATATTTCTCCATACTTTGCAAACAAACAAGACACGTTGACTGCTGAACTTGAAAACCCATACATCCTGTTGGTTGACAAGAAAATTAGCAACATCCGTGAATTGATCACTGTTTTGGAAGCTGTTGCGAAAACTGGTAAGCCTCTTCTTATCATCGCTGAAGATGTTGAAGGCGAAGCGTTGGCTACACTTGTAGTAAATAACATGCGCGGCATTATCAAAGTATGTGCGGTTAAAGCACCTGGCTTCGGTGACCGTCGTAAAGCAATGCTTCAAGATATCGCGATCCTGACTGGCGGTACTGTGATTTCTGAAGAAATCGGTATGCAGTTAGATCAAACTTCACTTGAACACTTAGGTACTGCACACAAAGTGACTGTATCTAAAGAAAATACAGTGATTGTTGATGGTGCTGGTGATGCAAATCAGATTTCTGAGCGTGTTCAGCAAATCCGTGCACAAATCGAAGAATCTACTTCTGAATACGACAAAGAAAAACTTCAAGAACGCGTTGCTAAATTGGCAGGCGGTGTAGCAGTTATCAAAATCGGTGCTGCAACTGAAGTTGAAATGAAAGAAAAGAAAGACCGTGTAGACGACGCACTTCATGCAACTCGTGCTGCAGTTGAAGAAGGTGTTGTTGCGGGTGGTGGTGTTGCACTGGTACGTGCTGCATCTGCACTTGATGGTCTGACTGGTGCTAACGATGACCAAAACGTAGGTATCAACATTCTTCGTCGTGCAATCGAAGCTCCTCTTCGTCAAATCGTAGCCAATGCTGGTGATGAGCCATCTGTTGTGATCAATGCTGTGAAGAACGGTGAAGGTAACTATGGTTATAACGCTGCGACAGGTGAATATGGCGACATGCTGGAAATGGGTATTCTTGACCCTGCGAAAGTAACTCGTTCTGCACTTGAGCATGCAGCTTCTGTTGCTGGCTTGATGTTGACAACTGAATGTATGATTACTGAAATCCCAGAAGAAAAACCAGCGATGCCTGATATGGGCGGCATGGGTGGAATGGGCGGTATGATGTAATCTGCCCATACTGTGAGTAATGCTTTGTAATTTATAGATTTATTAATTATATTTTTATAAGTTACTCACTGTGTTACTCACAAAATAATTTGTTGTAAAAAAGGTCGCTATTTTAGCGACCTTTTTTATTTTATTGCTCTTAAAGGGCATTAATATACATTTCCGTGCTTGTGATACATGCAAGTACATAACTATTCAGCCAAAAATTTTTACGACCATCCTTGATAGGTGCTTGTATACGCCCATCTTTAATACGTTGATAGAGTTCCTTCTCACTGATATTCATACGCAAAGCAAATTCTGCTGTAGAAACTCGTCTTTCAGTATTGGTGAGATCTAGTGTAATTCCCATATCATTCTCTCCCAAGCTTATTGAACAACAGCAGAAAACAAACGATATTTGAGAGATAGATTAAAGTAATCTAGAAAAAATAAAGCTAAATCAAGCATTTCAAATCCTATATGATAATTTTTAAGGTTTTTAATGCACATAATTTCTTTATGAGTTCATCATTTGAAATATGTCACTTAGATAAAAATAGCAGGGTTAAGTTTTGAAAAACGGTATTTGTGCAAAACATCAAAAAAATGGTTTATTACTAAAAATAAGAGTAGAAAGCTTAATATATAATTCTTTATTTGGATTTAATACGTTATGTTGTTAAGTACGAAATTGCGTACTTAACTTTCTATTATCTTGATTTAATTACTATATTTTGTACTTAAAGTACTGCGTTAAGAATGAAAATCGAAATGCTTTTGTAGTGGTAAATATTCAACTTGTGTTAAATAAAAATTTTCTGATGATTTTTATCATGCTTTAGGGTCAAAAGAAGTTACATAAAGTTGTAACAGTTTTCATTCACTAATCATGGAACATGGAAAATCATTCAAAAAGCCTAGCGAGTTTATTTTGATCTTACAGAATTTTATATTCAATAAACTAAGACTGACCTAATAGAGTAGATAGTTAAATGACGCTAATCCAAACTTTTCTAGACCATATCATTCTAAACATAGATAAACGTCAAGCAGCTCTCATAAGAAATGAAACCAAAAGAATTGCACATTTAGGGAATATTGACTTTAGTGAGTTAACCAAAAATCAAAAGAACGCTGTATTAAAGACTACTGATAAATTATTCAATAATTTAAGAATATTGCATAGTGATATGGAAAAGATATCTGAAAAGGAGGGCAGTTTTACTGAATTCTTTAGAATCATTCGATTTCCTATCAAAGTTGAGTTCTCATTGTTTTGGAATCATATCCAGTTAGTTGATAATCTTATTAACGATTTAAATGAGTATAACTTTAATAAGTTAAAGAATTTTTTGACTAATTTAGGTTCCTTAAAAATTAAAGATCAAACTTTAGATGATTTTTGGAAAGAAGCTATTAGCCTTAATGATTCCGATATCTTTTCAAAAACAGTATTTAGCTTAAGTCTTTATTCTATTCTTTCTCATTTAGATCTATTAACTCACCGTTCTCTCTTTAAGGATATTGAGCCAATATGTTTGGGCTGGCTATTTCAAAAAAAATTAAATCCTAAAAAATATCAATGGAAAGATGGGAAGGTTTATAACATTAGCAATCATAAAGCTATATGGACTAATCCAAGTCGTAGCTTGTTAACTCTAATAGCAACATTTGCTGCAATAAAACTAGATGATGAAAAACCTTTTACTTGTCATGGTTTAAACCTTTCAGACTATTTACTGAATCATACGGAAAAAAAAGAGCACTTTATAAAAAAAGCTAACGAAGGCTTTCCTATTAGTTATACCGATTTCCTTTGGTTACTTTCAGACAAAGTCGATCGAAATGATATTCAAACTGCTGCTTCTAAAGAGATTGCTCAAGAAACAATAAATATTTTGCTAAATACAGAAGCTGAGTATGAGTCTGGTGACTGTTTATTTTCACTATGGATTATTTATAGATTTTTCCAAAATGACTGTGAGTCTAGACCTAAAGATACAGCCTTTATGCATGGAATCTATTATGAGTTCTGGGAGTTTTTTTCTAATTTTTATAAAAATAAAAGTTCTAATTCACTGCCAAACCAATGGCCGACTGATTTACAAAAACTTGCTCAGCCACCTAATGGCTGAACAAGTTTTAAGTAATTAAAAATTACTTACCTTTGGGCGGATTATTGTCGCGTCCACCACCTGATGGATTACCTGTAGTGCTTGGCCAACCTGCTGTACTCATGGTCTTCGTCCTTATTTCGATTTAGTAGGTTTATGATTAGGGTTTAATTGATTGGTGTGATTAATCTGATTCTGTGTGTGTTGAACATTGTTAGGATTCTTCACTACAGATCGTTGGTCATTAGCTTTTTGTGTCATGGTCTTTCCTTTAACTTAAGTGAACTAAGTGAAATAAATATACCTTTTTAAAAATGGACACTATTCCCTAAAAAACCACTTTTTTAGATCAAAAAACAACCAAATATAAATTATCTAAATACTTATTAAATCTTTTATTTAACGTAATAACTGTTATATGACATTCGGAATGTAACTCCAAAAGTACAGATACCTAACTTATTCAAATCTAAATTGCCTTATCTTCCAAAGAATTTTCGTAGAGGTACTTGAACATAGTTGGTGAAATCTAAGTTTTAAGTTATTGAAGACCGAAACTAAACTAAACTAAGCTAACAATTCAAAGATTAAAAAAATATTTAGCTAAAAATTTCCAAATACACATCAAACGAATCATCAAATTTTTCTCTTTGCTAGGCTGCAGTTGGTTAGGTGGATGCCTAATTGGAATGGGGCGTCATTAAGCAAGCCTACCTGTAGCTACAAAAATAACTGCTACGCAATTATTTCTGGTACGCAACAGGAAGGGCTTGTTAGGGAGAACCCTAAGACCCCAGGAACCCACACGATGCAAATGGTGAATCAATGCCAAATGGCAAGCGAAATATTGTCAAAAGACTAAGGTTTTTAGCTGAACAAGCTCAGCAATTAGATCAGCTGCTAATACGTGAAAATATGATTTTTACTGATTTTATTCATTTACTGATAGCCCGTGAATTTATGAGTAAACAGCATACTGTTTTAAAACATGTAGAAATCACAGATGAGCCTGAAAAGGTGGAAATTAAGTGCAGACACCGGCGTAGAGAAAAGTTCATACAGCCTTCAGCGCTTAAGGTAGATCCAGAACTATTAAGGGAGCTTGGTAGAATTGGAAATAATATCAATCAAATAGCAAAATCACTCAATCGTTTATGTTTGAGTAAACAAGCAGATATAGAAAAGTTCTCCTTTGGCATATGTCTAAAAATACTATGCGAAATACAACAAGAACTCCATCAACATCTTGAGCCATTACCGCCCATCTTTAGATCTGATAAAGCAGTTGAAAGAGCTAAGCAACGAGCTATAGCACGTGCAACAACAGGAAGGGATTAGTACATAATGTATATCAAGTTCCTTGCTAATGGTGTCGGGGATCCAGCCCTTGCTGCCCGTTATCTGATTGATGATAAAGACCATCTAAATCGTCCTAGAGCAGGTGTACAAGTTTTACGAGGTGACCCAAGCACCTTTGCGGCTTTAGCTCAAAGCTCACCACATAAGTACAAATATACGTCTGTCGTCATTGCATGGGCTGAGGAGGATAAATTATCTGATAAGGATATATCCGAGGTATTAGATGTCTTTGAACAACATGCATTCGTAGGTTTAGCACCGCACCAATATCACATGACGGCTGTTATGCATGTTGAGGACAATGGTGCAAAACATGTTCATGTTCTCGTGCCACGGATAGAACTGACTTCAGGTAAATCTTTAAATATTGCGCCACCAGGTCATCGACACTATTTCGATCCACTTAGGGATTATTTTAACTATCAAAATAACTGGGCTCGTCCAGATGACCCTACACGAAGTCAGGATTCAAAGCTTCCTGATCATATCTATTTGCAAAATGCAGCAGCGCTCCGAGCAGATTTAAAAGAGAAACCTAAAGAACACCGTATCCAACTGATCGATAAATTTGTTCATCACCGCATAGTGAATGGCGTTATCACAGATCGAGCTTCACTTATTCAATCTTTACGTGAGATTGGGACAATAAAGCGAGCGGGTAAGAACTATATATCCCTAGAAACAGAAGAAGGCACAGACCGTTTAAAGGCAGACTTTTACCATGAAAATTTTTCGATCAGAACTTATCTCCAAGATAGAGATAGAGCAGCAAGCTCTCAAAGAACACTACAACAAGTTGCAGAAGATTTGGAACGAGATCGAGACAAAGCAAATCAATGCCTTGACCAAATTGGACGTGTTAGAGCAAAACGTGAACAATACAACAGCCAACATTACCCAGATCGTAGTGCAGTACGAGCATCTGATGAATCAGCAATTCAACAGTTTGATCGAAGCCAAGAAAACAGTTTATGCACAAGAAGTGAATATCAAACAACTGAATTCTCAGCTCAGCGAAATGAATGCAATCAACTCACAGAACCAAGAAACAATAGAGATTCAACAGCAGAAGAACCAAGAACTCGAAAGCTTAATCAACAAACACCAGAAGTTAATCAACAAGATCGAAGCCAATCACCTCAAGCAAAACAGGACATGGGAGGACAAAATGAGTCTCATTCAAACTGGCAACAGTCATATCGTAGAACAAATGAAATTATCAAGGACATTCATTGGACTTTCATTGATTCTCATCGTTTTACTTTTACTCATTATCCTATGGAGATAAATCATGCTCATGACCGAACTAGGACAATTGAGTCAAGAGTACGTCAATCATTTGCAAGCACAGATAGAGCAGTTGAAAAATCAACAAAAGCTGCATTTGAGTACCGAAGACAGCTTGAAGAAGACTGTAGAAAAACAGAAGCATTATCAGAGCGTATTGGAAGAGAAAATCTTACTATTAGAAACCGAATTGAAGTACAAAAACATAACGATCAACACTTACGAGCAGGAGCTAAAAAAGGAATTACCAGTACCAGATCTGACAATTTTTTTAAGAGACTTGGAGCCAACATTATTCAAACTCTTAAAGGATTATTTGAATCATCCAGAGCTAATAAAGTCGATCGATCGGCAAGTCGCAGTATGTTTGGAACCCCATCTACAGAACCTCAAAGCTTTGGACTCAGTCGATTGGTCAGCTTTGCAAAACAGCGAAGTGCCAGACGTAACCTCATTAGCAGTAATATTGAAGGATTTGGAAGGTATGAAAGTCACATTAGGCGAGTTGATTCAAACTTACAAACTACGAGTCGTTTAATTAAACGTTACAAATTTCCTGAGCATAGCTTAGATTACTATATTCGAAAGATATATGAGAGTAATGAAAGAGCACATCTTTCTGAATCAATCGAATTGGCATCTCAGGCAGATAGAGATATGAGAAAGCTCCTTCAGGAAATACAGAAAGAGCCTTATGGTGCATATGCAAAAAAAGGATTAAGTATTGATTATTCTAGAGCAATTCAGAAATGCGTCAAAGATATGGTTGATCAGATTCAGTATATACGACCAGAAGATTACCAAAATATGGATGGCTTTATAAAAACAGTTAAGTGCTATACAGAAATGCTTGAATTAAGCCATCCAGATGTAGAAAGAACACCAAATTATTTTCACGTAGATGAAATGATTCAAACCTCGATTAAGAAGCTAGAAGATAGAATCCTACAAATCACTGAAGAGCCTGATTCAAGTGCCACAGAACCTATAAGATTAAATTCAATGCATCAGACATTAGATAGGAGGCAACAAAGTGATAAGTCTAATGAATCTGAATCTTGGTTAAGCCAATGATTCAATTACTAGGATGAGACATCCTACAGGTCATGCATTTGATCTTACAGTCTGAGTTACAGATATAGTCTAAGTATCTTGAGTGACAAGACAGCCCTTAGCCTTAACAGGCTAAGGTTTTAATTTAAATTGGGTGGCTTAAAAGTAGAAATTTGTCTTTTGCTCATCCAGTAACTTATGCAACCACGCCGGCAAAGAGGACTGATAAAGTAATATCCACTCTTCAGATGTAAGCGTCTTTTCAAGCTTTTTAACCATATTTAAATCAACAATCTCTTTTCCAAAAAAGAGTAATGCTGATATGGCCATTCCTACGCGGCTGTTAAATGGATGTTGGAAAAATTTGCTGTTTTTAGTATGCAGCAATCTTACCTGAGTGCCGCCAATCTTAAATTCACGAGAGTAACCTGATGTATAAAACACATCCATCACTGGAACTTGAGTGCTTAGTTTAAGACGATTTGCGGCCACACCCCCATGCACCTGGATGAGTTCACCATTTTTTTTAGCAATCACTTTGACCACTTCATAAACATCAGGGCTCAGGTATCGCCCCTTTAACATATGGTTTGGTTCAGGTTTATAATAAACACCATGCTGAATGCGATTAATCACGCCCTGCTTTTTTAAACGATGGAGCTCCTGATAAACGACCTCAGTCCTTCCAAGCTGTTTAAACTCGTCCACAGAAAAGACATGGCCAAGGTGAAATTTTTTCACTCGTTCTTGAACTGCTTTTGCAATACTAAGCATATCTTAAGCCCCAAAAAGCTATCAAAAAGGTGGTTACAACCATGAGGGAGTCACCACACAAACTATGCTTTAGCCTTGGCAGTGCCAAGGCTTTTTCAACTATTTCATCCTGTGATCTGACCAATAACAAGGCACAGTGATTAATTGATTTTCATGTAATCGTGACCAGAGTCGTACATCAAGATCTCGTTCTAGATTTTCAAGAGTGAAATTAGAGATAATCATAGTTGGCCTCATCATGTCATAGCGTTTGTATAGCACTTTATGAACAAGTTCTAAACGAGCTGAATGACGATCATGTAGCCCATATTCATCTAAGACGAGTAAATCAAAATCAGCAAAAAATTGAATCCATTGCTCTTCAGATTGGTCTTCAATACTCCATGAATTCATAATGATTTTTGCTATCTGAGCACTCGTTATATAACGAGATGACATTTTGGTTTTATAGATAACATTGCGAATGATCGCTGATCCTAGGTGAGTTTTTCCAGTACCTGGTGTGCCATAAAGGATAAGGTTGGATTTCGATCCGTTTAATAATTGCTGTGTGAAATTCTGACAGCATTCGACAACTTGCTGCTGTTCAGTAGTACTAACACTATAATTAGAAAAACCACATTCCAAATAACGTTGATTTAACCCTGAGCTATGAATACGGTGATGTAACAGCTTTTGCTGTAACTCTTCCTGATGTTGTTTATTCGTTTGTTCAAGATTTTCTTTCGCACAGACTTTGCATAACTGATGATTACCAACTTTTATTAATGGGTAACCATGTTTGGAGCACAAGGTAGTTAAAACTTCATTAGGAGTTTTTAATAGATCAATAGCTATATTCATCATCTACTCCTAAATCCATTTTCGATTAATTGGTTTTTCTTCATTTTTGTCATCCTGCCTTTGAAATGAAGATGAAGATGAAGATGAAGATGAAGATGAAGATGAAGATGAAGATGAAGATGAAGGTGAAGGTGAAGGTGAAGGTGAAGGTGAAGGGCATTCTTTAAGTGATGCTTGTGCATTGCTAGAGCATTCCGAATCTGATGCATCAGCATTACTTGAGCTTTTATTCCAACGAGCTTGTGCTGCTAATTTCCCACGTTCAGATTTCATCTTCTGATTGAGAATAGCTTGTTCCTTTAATGTAGTGATGTAGTTAGATTGAATAAATCCATCTACTTCTTCAAAAAGATTCAGGATTTTTAATGTAGTTATTAGGCTCTTGGTTTTAGGACTCGTTAGTTTGGTCACACTCATCAAAATGTTGGGTTCACTTGGTATAGGACCATTCTTCCAAAAGTCCATCATGAGAAAAAGGGTAGCACCCACTTGTTCGCTCGAAAGTCGAGTAAATTTCGCTTGAAGATCACCAATATACAGTGGCATCCAAATTGTTGCGTCAGTATTCATTTTGAACCTACAAAAGGTAGGGGCATTTCAAACATGCCCCAGAAGAGAATTAAGAAAATATTTTTAAAAAAAGTATACGAGCCGTTTGTATGAGATCTTCTAAGTCGTAGACGGTGAAATCATTGGTAATGAGATAGTTTTCACATAAACGATCAGCCCAAAGACGAAGGGCTTGATGATCATTGAAGCAGCTATTTACTTTGAGCTTAGTAGCCAAACGATCTAAACGAGGGATTTCAAACTCAGTGATAATATGATTTGCCATTGCATCGGCAGCTTCACATACGACGACACCATCAAATACTGATTTATCAAACATGGTGAATCTCCTGACAGCCAGAATTAGGCAGTACAAGGAAATAGGGATTTCGTTTAGATTTTATTTTCTTTATCATTGGTAAGTACCTCATGATTTACGTCTTGGTGGTATCTCAGGCTTGTTTGCACGACTTATGGTTCACTTTGGCGAGAGAGGTATAAGTTGTTTGGACAGGCCTGAATTTTTTGTTCTTCGTAAAATATATGGGGAATTATCTGCAGCTATGGCATAATCAACCTCATAAAAAGTACTAGGAAAGTAGGAAAATTTATTCCTTAGACGTAAATTATCATAATTTTACGGGATTTCAAGTATTTTTTACTATTTAACTAGGAAAAAGTATGATTAAGTCGAACTTGGCTGTATTGTTAGCTGAAAGAAAAATGCGTGTTGCAGATCTTGTAAAAGAGACAGGTATTAATAAAAGTACGCTTTATAAACTGTATAACGACGAGTCCGTTCGTATAGATTTTGAGACGATTGATAAGATTTGTACTGCTTTAGAAGTAGAAGTGGGAGAGTTATTGATTTATATAAAATATGAGTAATTTTTTTATTTATATTATTAAGATTCATATTAAATATAGTTGTTAATTTTCTGATCTACCTCAAATGAATTGCTCATTAGTATCCATACTAAATAATTAAGTGGGGATTAGAAGTTTTGATATATGATTTATTGTAACTGTTAGATCATCAGGAAGTATTTTTAGCATGAAGGATGTAATTGCAAATATTCTGCATACTCAACCTAATTTAACGGGAAGGGAAATTGCTAAAATTCTTGGTGTTGAAAAGAAGGAGGTAAATTCCTTCCTTGATAAAAATCAAGAATATTTTTTCAAAGATGAAAATTTTAGATGGTCAATAATTTCTTCCATATCCGAAATAGAAGTACCTAAGAAAGTAGAAAATTTGATTATGCAGCATGAACATGAAATCAGTAATTTTGCTAAGAATAGGCTGATCCAATTATTGGACTATGTATCTCATCAAGCTGAGGATACTCAAAAAATTCAATATGAAATTAATGGTAATAGATTTTATTCCTATGATCTTAAAAAACTTCGTGGTTTAAAGATTCTGAATGATAGTGATTGGTGGTTTGAAATTGAACGCTTACAACTTCAATCGATGCCTATACCATCTAAACAACTGTCTTTGCACATCCATGTTGAAACTGAAAAAGTACCGACTTTTAATTATGCTAGTTTAAATAAGCTAGTATCTTTTAAGCGAGTTGATCACTTGCGATTAGCTTACTTTTTAGTGGCAAATGATTTGATCACTAAAATTGGCATAATTCAGAAGTTGTTTAAAGAATTTGAAAATTATCGAAATAATTGGGAACTTTGGAAACAAGACAATGATGAGATTAAAAAATCCATTATTGTTTATGACAAATTATTCTCTTGGAATACTGCAATTAACCTAGGTGGAACAGGCGATGGTGAGGAAATTGTTGCAGGTTTTGGTTTAGTTGATTGGGTACTTCCTACTACTCAAAAATCTTATTCATATCCTTTAATTACTATTCCTTTAGAAATGGAAATAGAAAAAAATGGATTAATACGTGTAGGTGCTAAAGATACACGTGCCAATATCGAAATGGATGCCATTTTATTAGAGGATGATATACCCACTTCAGGGCAAGTGAAATTAGCTTTAAAAGAAAACTTAGATAATGGGCGTTCACTAGCATTATTTGAAGGAGAAACATATTCAGATCTAGTCGAAGCCTTTGTTGCTAATATCTTCTCAAGAGGAACAATTGTTGAGGCAGAGAATAGAGCGATACCATCTAAGAACTTAACAGTGACATTAACATCGGTACTGTTTAGTCGTCCTAAAAGGAATTCTATTTTAAGTGATGACATTGAGTTATTAAAAACTAAACTTAATGACCCTTCAGTGGCTATACCTGAACAACCTTTATCGTTAGTGACAGAATTAAAAAGCGATATTAATCAAAAAGAGACTTATAGTTTTAGAGGGCGTTCTGGTACTGAGGGCTTCGGATCAAAAGTTGAAGAGCTTTATTTCCCGCTGCCTTATAACAAAGAACAAATTACTATTGTCCAGAATCTGCTAACCAGCAGTGGTGTAGTGGTGCAAGGTCCACCAGGTACAGGTAAAACACATAGTATTGCCAATATTATCTGTCACTATTTGGCGAATGGTAAAAAAGTACTGGTAACTGCACAGCAGTCACATGTCCTTAAAACAGTACATGAAAAGATTCCTGATGAATTAAAGCCTTTGGTAGTCAGTCGCATTGGTTCAAGCAAAGAAAGTAAAAATCAGCTTGAATCTTCAATCGATTTGATTGTGCAAAAAATTACCCAAATGAATGTTGCAGAAGTTCGAAAAACGATCGAAGTTCTAAAACATCAAATAGATCATAACCATCATGAAATGGCTTTGATTGATCGAGAAATATATAACTTTGCAGAAAAGCATTATCAGAATATTGAAGTAGATGGTAATAAAAAATTACCTATGGATATCGTGAAAACGGTATTAGAAAGTAGAGCATCCTGCGAATGGTTTACCGACCAATTAACTTTGGAGGAAAAAGACCAGTTTCCTTTTTCCCAGATTGAGTTGATTCAATTGAGAGACTCAAGGAAGAAAATCGGTACAGATTTACCATACATAAATTATGGTCCTCTGCCAGCTCCTGAAAAGCTGTTAGATTCGGCGAGTCTGAAGAAATTAAGTGAGTTCTTAAAAGAAAAAGATGAGATTGAGGAATTTTTAAAGCAAAATGACCTACATAATTTCAAGGAAACTATTTCTGAATCAGAAATTAATGAGCTAAGAGATTGGTTAAAGATTTATCTAGAAGATCTAAACCTTGTTCTTGATCATGCAGAACCATGGTTATTGAGCTATTTCAAAAAGATAAATTCAGAAGATAAGGCTATGGAACTTGAGATCTATAGTAACCTTATTCAAGAGGTTCAGCCTTTATTGGAATACAGGAAAACGCTACTAATTGATCCCATAGAGCTGAATTTTGAGATACAACCAAACTCAAAAGAATATCAAGCTGTTCAACGTGCTGTTGATACAGGTAAGCCATTTAATTGGTATCATTTTGGTACTGCTGAATTACAAGACCTTTTTAAGTCAATTAAAGTTTCTGGAAAATATCCTGATACATCAGATGAATGGAAAAGACTTAAAGAATATCTTGATAGAAAGCAGACTCTTAATATCTTTATGAGCAAGTGGAATAGTATTGCCGCACAATTAGACATTCCTTTAATTGAGTTAAATAATCGTAATATCGATGAAATATTAAAAGAGTTCACGCAGCTCATCAGTAGAACCCAAAAATGCCTAGATTTAAAAAATAAATATTTGGATCAATTTAATGCGAATTATTTAAAAGTTTTTAAGAGAGCTAAATCTTTTGATTTCTACGGATTACCTAAAAATATTGATGACTTGATTCAATTGTTAGGGCAGAAGTTAAAAATATTTAATTTAGAAGTCTATCAACAACAACTGGCTGATCAAATCCTTTATTTATCAGAGTTTGGTAATAAAATATCAAATCAGTTAAAGAAAATTGTATCTCTGATTGATTCCGATTCATTACATGAAAGTGAACTTGGAGAGTATGCTGATCTATTAAAAAAATTATCACATTTAAAAGATCTAACTGAAGATTTTGAAAGAGTTAAATCCGCCAGTATTAGATTGAGTAAAACAAATGCTTTGATTCTTAGTAAACATATTCTGGAAGTTCCGTACGCTGAAGAAATTGAAGATCCTGTATTACGCAATACATTGCTAGAGGCTTGGGAATGGAAACGTCTTGAGATTTTTGTAATGGCCATCAGTAATACAAGTCAAATTGAAAATTTGTATGAGCGCCGTCGTATTCACGAGAAGAATCTATCTCAAAATTACGCTCAATTGGCAGCAAACAAGACATGGCTGGCATTAAAGGAAAATGCCTCAGACAAAATTTTAGTTGCATTACAGCGTTATAAAATTGCTGTACAACACTATGGAAAAGGGACAGGTAAGAATGCTCCACGTTATAGAAAAGATGCTCAAGTAGCCCTTAAAGAGGCAACAGCAGCTATTCCTTGCTGGGTCATGTCACATCTTCAGGTATCTGAATCTATGCCTGCTGAATTAGGTCTCTTTGACTTAGTGATTGTGGATGAGGCATCACAATCATCAATTGACGTATTACCCGTTTTAATGCGTGCTAAAAAGTTATTAGTTGTGGGGGATAATAAGCAGGTTTCTCCGAGTAATGTCGGCCTAGCAAGTGCTCAAATTGATGTATTAAGGAATCGTTATCTACATGGTCAGCCACATGCTGCATATTTAACACCAGATATGTCTTTATACGACATGGCTTCTTCTATCTATGAGTCAAGCGTGATGCTTCTAGAGCATTTCCGCTGTCATCCTGCAATCATTAGTTATAGTAATAAAAACTTTTATGGTAACCGTATTAAGCCAATGCGACTATCGAAGAAATCTGAGCAGTTAAGTCCAGCTTTAGTCGCAATTTATACACCGCAGGGGTATAGAGAATCTAAAAATAGCAAACATATTAATCGAATAGAAGCGAAAGCAATTATTGAGGAAATGAAACTTCTTCTTAAAGATGAACGATACACGAATAGATCAATCGGTGTGATCTCATTGTTGGGACCGGCGCAGGCTGAGTTCATTCAATCAGAAGCTTTGAATGAATTTGGTGCAGGTACTCTTACCCAAGTTCAATTTGCGTGTGGGGATGCTTCAGCATTTCAGGGTGCAGAAAGAGATATTATTTTCTTATCCATGGTAGCAGATCCTCAGAATTGTCATGCTTTGAGTCGATCCGATCATGAACAGAGATTCAACGTGGCTGCAAGCCGTGCTCGTGAACGGATGTATCTTGTCCACTCCGTGAATCGTGATCATATATCTCCAAAAGATCTAAGGCTGAATTTACTCAATCATTTTTATGATTTGCAAGAAGATCAAAAAGCATCATTTGAAGCAAAATTAGACTTGTGTGAATCGGAGTTTGAAAAATCTGTATTTACGACACTCCATGAAATGGGTTACACAGTTACTCCACAGGTTAAGGTTGGAAGCTATCGAATCGATTTAGTCGTTGAGTCAGATGGTGATCAGCGTTTGGCTGTTGAATGTGATGGTGATAGCTATCATGGGCCAGAACAATGGCATGATGACATGATTCGTCAACGTGCTTTAGAGCGTGCAGGATGGACATTCTGGAGATGCTTTGCATCGAGTTGGTCAATTGAACGTGAAAATATGGTTCAGTCTTTGATTGAGAAACTCAATGCAATGAGTATTAAACCTACGAATCATGCTAGTAGTTTAATTCAAGATGTAGAGCAAAGAGTTTGGGTAAATAAAGAACCTGAAGAGAATGTAATTCAAAAAGTTCAGCAAGATCTTTTTATATTGAATTAGTTTATAAGGGTAATACCCTTATTTTATTAAGTTAATGAGTAGGAAAATCAAAGTTCTTATCATTGTTTATAATAGGGTAGTTGCCATCAACTGCTTTACAGGACTGCTCACGATTGAAAAAAATATTTTAAAGCTTTTTATTGATGGTATTGTTTGATCTTATTCTATTTGTTCTAGCTCAGATTTGAGCTAGAACAAATAATTAACTATTTTTTTTACCAACTATCAATAGTATCAGCTAAATGCTGCATCATCTCTCTTCCGTCATTTAACCAGCTTGCGTGGTTATAAGGTGCTCGTGATATATCTCCATCTACATGGACTAACTGTATCAATTCCTGCTGCACTTCTGCTTATTTGGATAGATGGCTATTCAACGCAACTTTATTTAATTTTACAAACTCTCTTCGTCTTTACTGGGCTAAACTCAATATAAAATATTTATCCATAGTAAGAATGATGAATCACTTTCCTAAAGTTATTGTGATTGATGCTTTTGGGACACTTGTCAAAATTGGTGAGAGCCGATCCCCATATCGTAAGTTGATGAAGTGGCTAAAAGCTAATGGTAGAAAACCAAGTGCACAAGATGCAAAGATCATCATGTCAAATCCTGTTGATGTTGCACAATTAGCGATGAAGTTCGGAGTAGAACTACCAGGGCAACTTTTGAGGGAGATCAACAATGATCTTCAGCTTGAATTAAGCACAATTCAACTGTATGAAGATACAATGCCTACGCTGCAAATTTTAAAAGAAAGAGGTTTTAAAATTGCGCTTTGTTCCAACTTGGCGATGCCTTATGGTGAACAACTTAGAAAACTACTCCCTGATTTTCTTGATGCTGTTGTATTTAGTTATGAGGTTGGAGCCATAAAGCCTGAACATCAAATTTATAAGGTGATTCAGGCACATTTTGGCTGTGATTTTCCAGAAATGCTCTTTATTGGAGATCATCCCATTTTGGATGTTGAAACACCTATTTCCTTAGGGATGAAGGCAAGGCTCATTGAACGTCATAAAAACCAAAGACTGTTAGATGTCATGGGTGATTTAATCTAACAGTATTATTTTTGATGTCATTCATGCCAATGATCAATAGTATCAGCTAAATGCTGCATCATCTGTCTTCGATCTTTTAACCAACTTGCATGGTTGTAAGAAGCTCGGGACATGTCACCATCTACATGGGCTAACTGTAATTCAATCCAGTCCTTACTGTAATTCTGTTCGTTTAAATAGGTGGATGCAGTTGCACGGAAGTCATGCATGGTAATATGGCCTAGACCCATGTTAACGAGTGCTTCATTGAGTGTATTTTTCCCCAACATTGATATGCCATCATCCCCAGGGAATAAGTAAATACTGTCAGGGTAAAGCTGTAACTGCTCTTTTATAATTTCTAGCATTTGTGTAGATAAAGGTACAACATGCGTCCTATTCTTCTTCATATTCCTTTTACCATCCTTAATTTGTGCATTTGATACACGAGGAATAGTTAAGGTCGCATCTTTTAGATTAACAAAAGACTTTTTAGCCCTGCGTATTTCTATCGTACGTAGCATACTGTATAAGGCAGTCCTTAAAGCATTCTGTGTGCCAGTAGTTCCACCATATTGATTGATCAAAGCCAGAATCACTTTCTTATCTTTTTCTTCTAAAGGGGTAGCGTGATTAACAGGAGGACGTCTGATATAGCTGCGTAGCGCAATTGTAGGATCATTGATTATCTTCAGTGTGATAATTGCGTATTGCATGACTTCAGCACAGATTTGTCTTACATAGATTGCTTTAACTTCACCAGTACCTCTTTTGCTTTTGCGAATTCGTGTAATAGTATTATCCAAAATCACTCGAATATCATTTGAATTCACTTCTTTGATTGGTTTATTGCCAATGACGGGATAGATATCTTTTTTAAAGTATCTCAGCCTGTTTTCATACCATTCTTGTGAGTGAGTGTCCTTGTACTTTTCTAAATATTCATTCGAGATACTTTTAAAAGTATGCTGTATTGCATCCAATGCGGAATCAAGCGCTTTCTTTTGCTCTGTTACAGGGTCGAGATTTTGAGCTAAAAGACTACGATACTCACGTGTCTTATCACGAGCGTAAGATAAGCTAATCTCTGGGTAGGCACCAATCGTTAACATTTTGGGGATGTTTAAATAACGGTAGCGGTAACGCCAGAATTTTCTTCCTGATGTTCTTACTTCAATGCATAGCCCAAAATGGTCTGCAACACGATACATTTTATCTTTGGCTTTTAATTGCTTGATTTGAAAATCATTTAACATGAGGATGTGAGTAAGACCTTTTAACTGTTTGTGTTACTCACAAGGTTACTCACAGATTTTCGTAATGTCACGTGTACTAAGGTGACGCGTGGTAATTCCGGAACATTATTAAAAACAATTGGTTAAGTATCGTAGTAATGCAAGGTTATACATGCGGACATGGTTGTGAAGCATGATGTAATTCATTACCCGATTATATGCTCAAAAAATCCCCGCTTTTGCGGGGATTTTTTTAATTTTAAATAAAATAAAAGTGAGATTTTCATGAAAAATATAGTAGAATTTGAGACTTAAGTTGACTTATAGTCATAAATGATTGATGAAGTATTCAATTTTTTTTAAATAAATGAAAAATGTTTACTTTTGTAATATTTTTAGGCTTGGTTTTTGTAAAGTTTTGATTTATTATTTGATCAAAATATAATTGATATATATGGCAATATGAGCAATACAGTTATAAATGAGGGTGAGAATTCAGATGATCAATCTAAACTTGTATTGGTGAGTAAGGATGAATTAAAATCTTTATACCGAAAATTAAGAGAGTATGAAGATCGTTTAAAGAAAAGTGAATATGAACATAGAAAGCTATTAGCTTACTTCACTCAAAAGATTACAATTGATTAAATTCATCAATCAACTTTTTAATAATATCTTTCTGGGTATTTTTTAAAGAGCGAAACTTTAAATAATAATCCAAATCTTCAGTATCATGTTCTGAAACTTGAGGGGCAGGATTAAAATCATGGTCTCCAAATCTTAACCATTGGTTGGAAACATTAAGCCAAATTGCGAGTATTGCCAATTTATCTTGGCTAGGAATTGCCTTTCCTAACAACCAGTTATTTGCTGACTGTACTGAAATAGCTGGACCGTCATAACGATAATTAAATTCTTTTGATAAATAAGTAGGACTTATAGGATGTCTTGCATTTGTTAAAGCACTTTTCAGCCGTTCAGCAAATAGATTTTTTTCTTTTTGGCTGCTCATAAATTCCTTCTATCTATTCCTATACTTTTAAGCCTAGCCTTAAAAAGTATTTTAAATACTACAATGTTTCAGAGCCTAATTTTAAGAAAACTTCGAAAATATTTCAATTGTAACAACTTTATTTAAGATAACTTGTTGTAATTATTTGTAATGAATTTTCTTTATTTCTTAAATCAAATTTATTTAGCTCAGCTTAATTCAAATATTAGTAAATAATTCTAACAACATAAACTTTTAGTTGATGATTATAATCCAATTATATATGCAATAAAAACATAAAGTTATACATATAAATTAATATTAAACATAATAGATAAATTAATATTTAAAAAATAAATCAAATTTTGATTGATAAATTTGTTATGTTTTGTATATTATTGCCTCAGGACCGCGGTGGCGGTGGGGTATGAATGGCGTAATTCCCTTTTAACCACGCATTCGTAACAGTTTTGCTGGTTTACATGATCCTAGGGTAGGCCAGTCTTTTTATAAAAATTGAAGGAAATTTATATGAAATTTCAAAAAACCTTATTGGCAGCTGCATTAGCAGCAGTAAGTTTTGGTGCGCTAGCAGCAGTGAACCAAGCAGATGTAGTAAAATACGCAAATGCTGAAGGTGATGTTCTTGTTAAAGTAGAAGATGCTAATGACAGCAATGGGGTTGTTCAAAATGGTTGGTATAAGCTTGAAGGCAATAAGCTAACAGCATTTACAGGTGAAACAAAAGATTACACAATCGTAGTGTCTGCTGGTCAAGTCCAAATTACAGAATCAACTCCATCTACAACAGGTGGTACTACAACAGGTGGTTTAAGCTTTGATGGTAATGTAGACCAAAATAATTATTGGTCTTTTGGTGGATCAACCACCACCACCACAACAACAACAGCCGGAACTTATACTCTTGAAGGTCAGTTAGTAAATACTGACTGGCATGGTAATAATGGTCTAGTTGATGAGAAAATCACTTTTACAGGTGAAACATCACCAGCAACTACTGCAACTGATGTAGTTTCAGTTAAAAAAGATGTTCAAATTGGTAACATTACTGAAGAAGATCGTGATACAGCTGGTAAAGCTAAATACGATTTCACTTTAGCTGGAAAAAATGTTCAAGGTACTCTTGCAACAATTAAAACTGAAGCTGATGCCAATACTGCTGTAGCTGGTGTTACAGGCAATGGTTTAGCTGTCTTGGATGTGGCGAAAGGTGGAGTGGTTGATCTTGAGAAAGGTACAGTAACTACAACTTCAGTTACAGGCACTACTACAACTGCACCAACAGCAGTACTAAATGCTTACGATGATAAAGATGGTAATCGTGTAGTTGAATTTAATGGTAAATATTTCAAAGCAACTGATAATACTTTGACTGCTTACACTGGCGATACTAGTGATGCTAACTTAACTAAAGTAGGTAAAGGTACAGCTGATGAAACAACTGGTGGCGATCGTACTACTACAGTAAATACTGGTTTAGTATCAAATCTAAACGTTACCTATGGTGAGTCTGTTTCTAAAGCCCCAAATGCTGGTGAAATCAAAATTTCTAGTACAGACCCATTAGTTGCAAATGATACAAGTGGTAATAAATATACAGTAACTTCTAATGCTCCAGTATCTACATCAACTAAGGATGTAAAAACTGGCATTATTGCAGTAGATGAAGCAGGTAATAAAACTTACGGTTTACAAGCTACAAATACTACAGATGGTAAAGTTACAGCGCAAACTACAGTAACTGCAGCTGGTATTGAAACCACTGGTGACATCGCTTTTGTTGACGCTGCTACTGGTTCAAAAACTTCTGTGAAAGGCTACTTAGAAGAAACTTCTAAAGCTGTTGATGCTAAAGTTGATGCTGCTCTAGTGGAAGTTGATTCTCGTTTAACTCAATTCAATTCTACAGCAGCTCGTTTGAACAGCCGTATTGATGACGTAGAGCAAACTGCTTACCGTGGTGTTGCAATTGCTTTAGCTGCTCAACAACAAATTCCTAACATCGGTGCTGGTCAATTCGCAGTATTCGGTGGTGTAGGTCACTATGAAGGTGAAACTGCCGGTGCTTTAGGTGTTGCAAGCGTATTCGCTGATGGCCGTACTTCTCTAAGTGCTGCTCTTGGTTTCGCTGGCGGTAACGAAGTTGGTGGCCGTGTAGGTGTTTCATATGTGTTTGGCGGTAAATAATTTACCCTCAACATAGTTGAAATAAAAAATCCCCGCATTTGCGGGGATTTTTTATTAAGTTAGAAAATGATTAAGGTGATTTTTTAACTAATTTATAATTCAGATTACTCTGTATTTCCTTACCTGTTTCTATATCACGAGCTTCAACGAAATTATCACCTACATAAAACTTCCGGTTTTCAGCTTTTCCATCTAGGACGATAATAGAAGGTTGTTGAGAATCGAAAGTGAAGCTACCTTTGGTCTCAGTTTCATTATTTCCAGTTTTACCTAAATATTCCTCACTCAATTCATAAGTTTTGTCAGGATTAAGATCTAGTTCAACTTTAATCCCTTCGCAGTCAGCACACGGGAAAACACCCTCATATTCGCCTGCCCAGTTTGAGTTGACAGTAGCATTACTGCTCATCTCAGTACTCATATTGCTTTGACTATTTGTAGTCTCTGTAGTAACAGGAGCATTTGTGGTATTAGATTGAGTATCTGCACTGGCCATATCGCGGTCATTCTGTTTAGAACATGCACTTAAACTAGTAACTGTTACTACCAATAAAGCAGGCCATAATATTTTTTTCATTGAAGATCATCCTCTTGTTCTTCTGTATTAGGATTTACATTAAAAGTATGAGCTATCAATATACAGAGAGATCTTGTTAAAAATTGATTCGTTAAGTGAAACGGATTAAATATATGTAGATGAGAAACGAAGATAATTAAAATACAAAATAAGCGATAGGTTTTCTTTAGTTTTATTTTATAAACCTTAAGGTTATGATTTGATAAAAATAATTATTAATAAGAGCGGTCATGAAAGCAGAACAGGAAAATAATATCATCGCGAAAATATATGATGCTGCTTTATTGCCTGCTTTATGGCTAGAGGTCATTCAGGATATTGTGCAATATACCCAGAGTCATAGTGCAATTTTTACCGGTCTTGATCAATTCAATCCCGCCTATGACTTTGTTTATACTTACAATATCCCGGAAGAAAGTCTGGCTGCTTATCAGGATGAACGGATTCGGGTCATTGACATGAAGCTGCATATGCCTTTATGGAATGAAATTGATATGGGGGAGGCACTTAATCAGGACTGCCGTCATTATGCAGATCAACCTGGAACAGAACAGTATATCTTTTATGAAAAATGCCTTAAGCCTACAGGGATAGGATATATGGCGGGAGTATTACTGGACAGAGGAAATTATCGCTGGGCAGTCATGGGACTACATCGTGCTCCGCACACTCAAGGTTTTGAAGCAGCTGAACTGAATTTTCTCAAACGGATCGGCATACATTTGCGTCGCTCTTTACAGATTCATCGGCAAATCAGTTTGGTACAACAAGACAATATCAGCTTATATACCGTATTAGACTGTTTAAAAATCGGTATTATTTTGCTGGATCAGGATCTCAAGTTATCTTATTCAAATCCACTAGCACAAAGCATGATTGAAGCTTCAACATGTCTGGAAATGGATATGCATAACCGGCTGAAAACACC
This sequence comes from Acinetobacter sp. YH12235, assembly GCF_013417705.1. Lineage (NCBI taxonomy): Bacteria > Pseudomonadati > Pseudomonadota > Gammaproteobacteria > Moraxellales > Moraxellaceae > Acinetobacter > Acinetobacter sp. YH12235. The sequence continues at coordinate 94,192 of NZ_VPDL01000002.1, forward strand.
GGTAGGTGATCAGGAACGTCTGGAAAGATTGCTATCGAGTGCTTTGCTGGAAGATACCAGTATGTCGAGTGAAATAGGCGGGGTCTTGGCTTTGCAGGATTCTAAAGGACAGCAATTGATGCTCACTGTTGTGCCTTTTAAAAGGTTGAGAAAAATGCAGCAATTTTCTGAAGCTCAGCATCAGATTGCTGTATTTATGACAGACAAAAACCGGCATTATTCATTATCTAGAGCTTATTTGCAGCAAGCATATCAACTGTCAAAACGTGAATTTGATTTGTGTGAACTTTTAATCAATGGCTATAAATTAGAAGAAATTGCAGTGAAATGTGGGATCACTTTAAGTTCAGTACGCACTTATTTTAAGAATATTTATGAAAAAACTGACTGCACTTCACAAATTGAGCTGATGCACTTATTGATGGGATGTACGATTCATTTTGAACATATTAATTAAACCTACCTAAAGATAATTCTTTAGGTAGGCAGTGCTCATTATCTAACGCGCTGTAATGTTACAGGACCTTCACCTTGTGGATGCAAGATCAGAGTTTCAGCCGATACATTGATGTTTGCAATGGTCTTGCTGCCATCGGAACTGTCTTGTAATCCGCCACATTCATTGGTATCGAATAAAACTTCAGTGGTCGTAAGTGTATTACCTGAGAGGATAAATTTGCCATATTCAATACCAGGCCAGCCACAATCATCTCCGCCTTCAGTGTCCAGGAAGAAATAATAGTTTGTGTCAAAGAAGGCAAATAAATGGGTGTCACTAAATCTCCATGCACCTACCAGACCATTAGCAGACTGTTTGACGCGGCTTAAACGGTATTCGGTATTGATCCCCGGTTCTGTCAGAATTAAGGTCATTCCATCATAGTTTAACGTATAAGGTTTGCCTTCTGCAGGATGTGAGAGTCCCCATTCACCATTACTGTCTTGAATAATACGCGGTGAAATTACACTGGTAGTTGCATTCCAGTTTAACTCTCCAGTTTCAATGCCAGGCGTTCCATCACCATCAGCAGCTTCTGCTTGACCTAAGGCATAACGGCCATCTTCTAAAATATGGATTAGAACAGCGCTGTTTGCATTACGGCCAATTTCCCAAGTACCGGCAATATCTTTATAGAAAGTTGACTGGAAGTTTTCTGCAGCTTTTTCAGGTGTAATCAATTTTTCTGTGGTAACTACGCCTGTTGATACCACGTCTGTAGCAAATGCTGTAGGGGCCTTAGAAAAATCTAAACTTTTATTAAGAAGGGCATTAGCAGCTTCAGTACTGATGCTAATCCCATTGTCATGATTACTATCTGTATCTAAAGACTGTAAAAGCACCATCAGATTGGTACGTGCATTTTCAGTTTGTGCTAAATCTAACGGAGTAACACGTTCTTTCGCTTCAATTTCTTGACCTAGTTGTACGTCACCAATCAGGAATTTAACCTTTTCTCCATCATTAAATTTAAATTCACCTTTTTCATTAGTAACCCCTTCCGCACCGCTGCTGGTGATATATGTTACCCCTGAGATAATTCCATCTGTCAGTACACCAGTTTCGGTCCCGACCGGAGCTGTAGGTGGAACAGGTGATGAACCCTCTGTACGATCATTATCTGAACCGCCACATGCTGTAAGTAACCCCGCTAAGGCAAGACAAATTAAAGTCTTTTTCATGAAAATCTTCCTGAAATTTATTATGTCAGCGAAGTATAGAAAGAAAGCTAAAATCGACATATCCTAAAATTAGGATGGAAAAATATATAAATCAGTAAAATAAATTGAACTCACTATTTGCTTAAAAGAGTGAGCTTGCAATAGGTAGTGAAAGAAGAAATATTCAAATAACAATAAATTGAAATTCTTCCTAAAGCTTAAAAATACAAATATATATTAATTGATGTTTTATTGATCAGGATGCACTATCTATATTCTGCTGCATTGTTAGACTGTGGCGAAATTTTGATAATGATTGTGATGTAGCTGTGTTTGAAAATTTAGCTGAGAAAACTTTAAATTTAATGGGCTGGAAAACCGATGACCAATGGCCCGAAGACCTTGATCAATGTGTGATGATTGCAGCGCCACATACCAGTAACTGGGATGCACTATATGCACGTTTGGCCTTAAAGGCATTAAAAGTGAATGTGCGTCTGACCATTAAAGACAGCTATATGAAATTTCCATTTGGGCCTTTTGTACGTGCAATGGGTGGAATTGGTATTGACCGTCGTCCCAAACAACCGGGTGAGCCACGTCCAAGCATGGTTCAGGTCATGACAGGTCTATTTAAAGAGCATCCTAAACTAGTCATGCTGGTTACGCCGGAAGGCACACGCGCCCGTCAGGAACAATGGAAAACTGGTTTTTATCATGTGGCGATCAATGCGGGTGTGCCAATTGCGCTGGCTTATATGGATTATGCAAAAAAAGAAGCGGGCGTAGGTAAAATCATTTATCCAACAGGAAATTATGAACAGGATATGGCTGAGATCATGACGTTCTATGCCAATATTGAACCTAAATTTCCTGAAAAATTCAGTATTGATCAACGCTATTTTTAATTTCAGGAAAAATAAAAGCAGAGGGATGGACTCTGCTTTTCTGTACGATATATAAATACCGAATTTAATTTTGATTCTCTTCAGATAAAATTCCCCCCAGATTCTGGCAGGCATCTTTATAAAGATTGTATTGCTGTTCTACCACTTCATATAAAGGCAGGTCAAAAAGCTCTTCTCCTTGATGATATTGCTCAATATAAGATTCGACCTTGGTTTTGCTGCTGTATAGCATGTGTTGATAATAATCCGTCATACTACTGTGTGGCATTTGCGCTGTATCAATCTTGGCACAATTGAAGTTTCGCAGAAGCTGTTCTGACTTTTTAAGATCATTGGACATACAACCTGCCAGTAACATGCTACTGAGCAATGCCGTTAGGAGTTTCATAGAAAATAGATGAACTTTGATGGGGAGCGCACTATTGTAGAAGTAAATGCGCTATGCAAAAGTAGTTTTATTCAACAACTGGTCAAAAAATAGAAGAATAAAATTCAGAATCTCATTCTTCCTTGGCGATCTTTAACCTTTAACCAGTCCGCCATCGACAATCAAGTTTTGACCTGTCACTGCACGTGAATAAGGTGACAGGAACATCAGAATAGCAGACGCAAATTCTTCAGGTGTAATCACGCGACGTAAAGGAGTGGATTGAGCAATCAGGTCAAAGACAAAGTCAGGCGTTGCTTTACTTGCATCTGTAGTTTGCAGTAATCCGCCTGAAAGCATGTTCACGTTAATCCCATACTGACCCAGGTCTTGCGCAGTAGTTCGGGTAAAGGCCAATAGCGCCGCTTTCCCAGTCGTATAATCATGATAAGGAACGACAGGGTTTTGAACCAGGTTAGTCCCAATATTCACGATACGACCAAAATGTGCCTGTTTCATATCTTCTAATGCAGCTTGCGTCGTATTTAAACAGGCTTGAACTGCTCCACTAAACTGACGGGCCATGCTTTCCCAAGTCAGATCTTCAACTTTAGGTCGCTCATCACCATTAAACTCAAACTGCACCAGCGCATTATTAATAACGGAATGGATGGCTTCTCCAAAATGGGCCTTGCTGGCAGTGAATAAAGCTTGTACCTGATCAGCTTGTGTTACATCTGCCTGACAGGCAAAGATCTGATCAGGATACTGATTTTGCAAAGCTTCAGCTTGGGTTTTGCTGCTATGGTAATTTACTACCACACGTGCACCTTCCTGAATCAGGAGCTGGGTAATGGCTAGTCCCAATCCACGAGCACCACCAGTCACAAGGATAATTTGATCACGAATTTGCATTGCTTATATCCGCCTGAGAATCATTCGGGCTAACATAACAGCAATAGGGCTGAAAGCAAAGTGATGTAAGGTTTTAGAGCTGCTCTATCGCGCAAATGAGTCAATGCCTTCTTTGATCAGGAGAAAGCAGCCCGAGCTGAAGAGCAAGCCTAAGACAATCTGTTTAAAACGTAATTCTGAAATTTGATGAAACAGACGTGCGCCTAAAATAGCGGGAATACTTACAGCTAGAATGAGTACCGCCATATAGGGAAGGTGAGTCTGATTTAAGGTGCCTTGCAGTAAATAGGCGGCCAAGGTAAACACCTGTATGGCAAAATTAAAATGACGCAATATATAGCGCTGCTGTTCTTTCGGTAGTTGTTTCAGCATCAGCCAGGCAGATGGCACAGAACCGCAGAATCCCCCTAAACCTCCTAAAATACCACCGATCAAACCAATGCCTACGTCCGCAGTTTTGCCTGAATGCTGAATCAATTTAACCTGTGGATTAAGCAACATCAGTGGACACCAGATCACGAGAAATATACCAAGCAAAATACGAAAAGTACTCGCCTCAACGATATTCAGTAACCAGGTGCCGAGTGGGACACCGATCAGACCAGCAATTAAATAAGGTAGATATAAGGTTCGGTGCAGATGAGGAAGTCTAGGTTCATTGGATAATGAAATGAGGTGACTCCACACCGAGGCAAAAACCACTAAGGGCGCAGCAAGTTGAGGACTTAATCCCCATACCCAGAATGACATGGCAATTAATGCAAAAGCAAAACCGGTAAGTCCCTGTACAAATCCTGCGATAATTGCACCAAGAATAAAGAGTAGCCAGGTCATAAAAATCAGGATATTGGAAAAGTTTGTAGTATTCAAAATATGGCTAGAAAAACCAAGCAGATCCTTAGCTGTATTTATGCGAATCTAAGTGTAAATATGCATAAATGATTTTTATTAAATCCGAGACAAATCCTTTAATTAAGTATGGAAAATGAACAAAATCATACAAGAGTGCAACAATGGCTCCGCGTACTCTTCATGAAATCACTTGATACTAATTGAGTGCGGTATAGAGGTGATGAAAATGAAAAAAATGATATTACTGTCATCTGTATTGGCAGTAGCGCTAACAGGCTGTGTGGTTGATCCTTGGGATGAAGGTTATCGCGGTCATCATGATCGTAATGGACATTATGATCGGGATCGTGGTGATAAGGACTGGAAAAAACATAAAGATCATCGTGACTGGAAACGTGACAGAGGCGATCGGGATTGGCGTCGTAATCGTTAATCGTTACCTTCCATTTATGAAAAAGGATTCCTTTAAGGAATCCTTTTTTATTTAAGTATTTAATATAAGTAGGTCTTAAGCCGCTTTTTTCTGATACAGCCCTGCGCGTACTGTACCGGCTTTGGTATTTTTAACTAAACGCCATGAACTTGGTAACTTCAATGTACTCAGTTCACGATCGGCTTCTACATAGATAAAACCATCTTCTTTGATCAGTGGATCAGCTTGAGTGGCCAAAGTTTCCCATAGGTCCAGACTATACGGTGGGTCTAGAAAGACCAGATCAAACTGCTGTTTCAGGCTGGTTAATGCTTGTTGTGCTGTCGCAATTTTGAGTTGCGCACGTGCTTTGGTGACTTTGAGTAATTCCAGATTTTGGGTGAGGAATTGTGCCTGAGTACGATCCGGCTCAATCATCACCACTGAAGCTGCACCACGTGATAAAGCTTCAAAGGATAAAGCGCCTGAACCGGTACACAGATCCAAGACACAGGTATTCTGGACATCCCACATTAGCCAGTTAAATAAAGTTTCACGCACACGATCAGGTGTGGGACGTAATCCTTCGATACTGGCAAAAGCCAATTGACGGCGTTTCCAGTCACCACCAATAATTCTAAGTTGGTTTTTCATGAATTATTCCTGATCGTCATTGGCTGCAGGAGCAGAGCGAGAAGTTGCAGGTTGCGGATTGTTTGGCTGTGCATGGGTCGCCTGACTGCCTTCTTGAGTTGGGGTAGCATTCGGGTCTGCACTTAACAGGTTTGGTCCACTTGGCAATTCGCCCGGTTTAATACCTGCTGTCATGAGACCGCCACTAATTTGATGGCCGGCAGGGTGAATCGGATTTTTATCGCGAGACAGTAACCAGTAGTCAAATAACGGTTTAGCCAGTTGCGCAGCAGAACCCCCATGTCGGCCATTTTCCCAGACAACGACTACTGCAATTTCAGGGGCTTCAGCAGGTGCAAAACCAACAAATAGACCATGATCCAGCTGGCGTTCAGTCAGCAGGGCTTCATTATAGCGCTTACCTTGGGCAATACTTTTTACCTGTGCCGTACCGGTTTTACCTGCGATTTGATACATCGGCGTGCGGATTCCGCGACCTGTCCCTGACTGAACCACATCGATCATCGCATCACGCATTTTGATCCAGTCATCTGGTTGACCATTAAAGTCGATTTTACCATTAGGGGCATTATGTACGGTGAAAGGTTTGGCACCTTTACTTTCACGCAGTACGTGAGGCGTAACATGTGAGCCTTGATTTGCTGTAATAGCAGTTGCCATGGCGAGCTGTAATGGTGTGGCGGTAAAGGCACCCTGACCAATACTCACCGAGATGGTTTCACCACGTGACCATTTGGATTTACGGGTACGCATTTTCCATTCCGGACTTGGGTAAAGTCCTGAGCTTTCACTTGGTAAATCGACACCAGTTTTTTCGCCAAAGCCAAACTGGCGCATCCATGTGTTCATTTTTTCAATGCCCATACGGAACGACAAAATGTAGAAGAAGGTATCGCACGAGACCACTTGCGATTTATGCAAGTTGACTACGCCGTGTCCTGACTTTTTCCAGTCGCGGAATTTATGCGAATCGCCCGGAAGTGTGAAATAGCCGGGATCGGAAATTGCTGTATCCCAATCGACCAGGCCATAATGAAGGCCACCCAGGCCAAACATCGGTTTAATGGTCGAACCTGGAGGATAGGCCCCTTGAACAGCACGGTTATAGAGTGGCTGATCCAAACTGTCACGAAGGCCTGAATAGTCTTTGCTACTAATCCCGGTGACAAATAAATTAGGGTTAAAACTTGGACTGGAAACCAGCGCCAGAATTTCACCTGTACGTGGGTCAATCGCGACAATAGCACCACGACGACCGGCCAGTTGTTCAGTGGCAATGGTTTGTAGACCATAATCCAGTGATAAATACAGATCATTACCGCGTACCGGCTCTTTACGGCCTAAGTGACGCAGAACATTACCGAAAGCATCAGCCTCAACAGATTCATTACCCGGCACACCATGTAATAAATCTTCATAGTATTTTTCTACCCCGATTTTCCCGATCAGGTTAGATCCGGCATAGAGGTCCTTATCAATTTCTTTGAGTTCTTTGTCATTAATACGGCCAACATAACCAATCACATGCGCGAAGAGTTCACCATGCGGATAATAACGGGTCATCTGCGTTTCAATATTGACGCCCGGAAATAGATATTTCACCTCACTAAAACGGGCAATATCATTTTCATTCAGATTCAGCTTGATTGACACACGCTCAGTTTTACGCGCCGTCTTGATGCGTGCCTGAAAACGTTCAATATCTTCTTCGGTTAATTCCAGAATAGGTGTAAGACGTTTCAGCGTATCATCAATATCCTGCACATCGGCGCGGCTTAAGGTAGCTGTGAAAACAGGATAATTATCGGCAAGTAAAATACCGTTACGATCGTAAATATAACCGCGTGCTGGCGCTAAAGGCTGCAGACGAATACGGTTCTGGTCAGAAGCCGTAGAGAAGGTTTCAAAATTAAAAATTTGCAAATAGGCATAGCGGCTGACCAGCAGCAGCATAAAGAAAACCACAATACCGACAGAGATCCAGACCCGACTGCTATAGATGCGCTTTTCTTGTTGTGCATTTTTTAAAGGAAAGTGCTGCTTCATACGCGATCGACTTAAGGCCAGAGGGAAAGGAATCAAAGTGGAGTATTCTAGCGCAACTGTACGGGATTTGATAATGGAAAACTGGCTATAGCAATTCCTGTGTTTAAACTTTGACTTTGCAGACATGAAAATTGTAAAGTGCTGTGTACAAGAGTTTTAATAATTCTGATAAAGTCAAAATTAAATAAAAATAGGACTCTACCAAAAACTATAATTAAGGAAGATGGTGAAGGAATGAACAAAGTTTACCCTTTGTTGGCATTTGCATTCTTTGCAAATGGGGTATATGCACATGATCAAGTGAATAATACGACAAACAGAACTGAGGATCGTGAGCCTAAAGCATTTAATGTTGGGGTCGGTTTTACCCAGAAACTTATCCATCTAAACACTGAATGGGTGAATCCTTATGGGATTGCTTATGTGAAAGGTGGTGCTTTTCTCAACGATGATCGTACAGTTGGAGCACAAGTTGGCTTTCGTTATCCTGCACACCTCACCGGCAAGGACAAAAATGGTTATTATGTAGGGGCTTATGCCGGTCATATCGATAGCAAACAGGTTGATGGCAAATACGAAAGCCGTTTAGGTGGGGGCATTGATCTGGCGTATGTTTTGCTTAGTTCAGAACGGATCAGCAGTTTTAGTATCGGTATTGGGGCGGGGGAGAAATTACAGGACAGTAATGGTCGCGTTGTAGCCAAAACTGAACCCAGACTACAATTCTCCTATACTTTAAGTATCGGTTTATAGACAAAATATTCAACTTTATTAATACCTGTATTCTGTGAACAAAAAATTAAATATGGAATTTATGCATGCTTGAGTACGTCAATGAATTGTGGCAAGCCTTCTTGAATCGCCCAGATTTTTGGGCAGTGCTCAGCATTATCCCGGTGACCGCATTCGTAACATGGGCTCACGTGTGGATGGCGCTAAAAATGGTGTTTTATCCAATTAATTTTTGGGGTTTTCATGTCGGGCCTGTTCCTGTTGGCTGGCAAGGTATTGTGCCACGTAAAGCTGGAAGAATCTCAGGAATTATCACGGATAATACCTTGTCTAAATTGGGTTCTATCCAAGAGTTCTTGCAGGCAATGGATCCGGATGATATGGCACGTATTATCGGGGAACAGGTCGGTTTTGAACTGGAACATCTGATTGATGAAGTCATGATGGACCGAAATGCGGTGTTATGGGAAAACTTGCCTTATTCAATCAAGCGCCGTATTTATGCCCAAGCCCATAAACAGCTGCCACAGGTATTAAAAGAATTGGTGACTGAACTGACCATGAACGTCGAGTCACTGGTCGATATGCGCGACATGGTGGTCAGTCAAATGGAAGGCGATCGTCGTTTAATGGTGCGCATGTTCCTGAAAGTCGGACAGAAAGAAATCAACTTTATCTGGCATATCAGTGCCCTGATCGGGATGTTCTTTGGCCTGTTCCAGATGGTGGTCTGGTTTGTGGTGCCATGGCACTGGACCGTACCGTTCTGGGCTGCTATCTGGGGCTTCCTGACTAACTGGATTGCGATCTGGATGGTGTTTAATCCGGTAGAACCGCATTATATTAAATACCCGCAATTCTTTAAGCGTACAGCCGATCATAGATTCCCTTGGATCAAGCCGGTGATTCCAAGAATTGGCACCTATAACATACAAGGCGCATTTATGAAACGTCAGGAGGAAGTCTCTGACGTATTTGCAAGTGTGGTCACAGAAGATCTGATTACGCTAAAATCGATCATGACAGAAATGATGTATGGTGGTAAAAAAGATAAAACCCGCCGTATTGTCAAACGTCATATTAACGAAATTATGGAAACACCGCTGGTTCGGACCTCTTTACAGTTGTCTTTAGGACCAAAAGAGTATGCAAAACTCAAGACAGACTTGATCGATCGCTCGATTGAAATTACGATGGTGCCTGTAAGCGACCCTGCGTTTAATGCGAGCCGTGCACAGAAGATCTATCAAATGTTTAGAGACCGCATACGTGATTTGACGCCTAACGAGTTTCAGAATCTATTACGTCCTGCTTTTCAGGAAGATGAATGGATCTTGATTGTCCTGGGGGGAGTTACCGGTTTTGTTGCGGGTTTAATCCATTTGTTTGTGGCTTTCTTATAATTAGATGCCAAAGAGCAGCACACGTTTTGGTCGTGTGAAGCTGGGTATCTTATACATAGTTAAAAAATGAGGATGTTTATATATGCGCATTATCTTACTCGGACCACCTGGAGCAGGTAAAGGTACACAAGCTCAGTTGATCTGTAAGCGCTACAATATCCCACAAATTTCAACCGGTGATATGCTCCGTGCTGCAATTCGTGAAGGAACTGAATTAGGTCTACAAGCTAAAAGCGTCATGGACAATGGCGGTTTGGTTTCTGATGAATTGATCATTGGTCTGGTCAAAGAGCGTATTGCACAACCTGACTGTGCAAATGGCTGCATCTTTGATGGTTTCCCACGTACGATTCCTCAAGCTGAAGCGCTGGAAAAAGAAGGCATTGCAATTGATCATGTGATTGAAATTGATGTGCCGGATGAAGAAATCGTTCAACGTCTATCTGGTCGTCGTCAACACCCGGCGTCTGGTCGCGTTTATCACATCGTTTACAACCCGCCAAAAGTGGAAGGTAAAGATGATGAAACTGGTGAAGATCTGGTACAACGTCCAGATGACCAGGAAGAAACTATTCGTCGCCGTTTAGGTTCATACCACACTGAAACTGAACAGCTGGTTGGCTTCTATCAAGGCCGTGCAGCTTCAGGCGAAAATGCACCGACTTATGACAAGTTAAACGGTCTACGTCCAATCGAAGAAGTTCAAAAAGATCTTTTCGCGATTCTGGATCAAGCAAAATAATCGGTTTCCGATCATTTTGACTTTCAAAGAGCCCTAAGTCATATTAGGGCTCTTTTTATTGTATTGTTCAAAAGGATCTGCTGTGAAATTTGCTGTATTGGGATTGATGATTGTATTTCTGGCAGTACTGTTTGCGCTGTTCTATGTCAGCTTCAAGATGCTGAAAAAAGTACGTCAGGAAGAACGTGCTGAGAATGTGGGTAAGGTGCCTGAGCGTCAGCTGCATCCCAAATTACAGGCCGAGCTTGAGCAAAAGCGCAAGCAAGAACAGGCTGAGCAAAATAAAAAATAAAAAACTTTTCGAGTACTTAAATTAAAAAGCTGAACCTAGCGTTCAGCTTCAATATTTTTCACCGGAATTGCGCGACCTGCGCCAAATTCAAAACGGTCGGGCCAATTGCAGACATCGGCGACCACACATTCATGACACTTCGGTTTACGTGCGATGCAGCAATAGCGGCCATGTAAAATCAGCCAGTGATGTGAATCAATAATAAATTCTTTTGGAATCACTTTGACCAGACGATGCTCGACCTCAAGCACGTTTTTACCCACCGCCAACCCGGTACGGTTACCAACACGAAAGATATGCGTATCCACAGCCATGGTCGGTTGGCCAAAGGCGGTATTTAGCACCACATTCGCTGTTTTGCGTCCTACACCCGGTAAAGCTTCCAGATCTGCACGATTGTCCGGTACTACGCTGTTATGCTTCTTGATGAGCATTTCACAGGCTTTAATGACGTTCACAGCTTTGGAGTTATACAGGCCAATCGTTTTGATATATTCCTTCAGCCCATCCACGCCGAGTGCATAAATCGCTTCCGGTGTATTGGCGACCGGAAACAGTTTATCGGTGGCTTTATTGACGCTCACATCCGTAGCTTGGGCAGACAGGGTCACTGCAACCAGTAATTCAAATGGACTGGAATAATTCAATTCAGTTTTTGGATTCGGACGCTGCTCACGCAGGCGCTCAAAGAAAGTCTGAATCTGTTTTTTAGTCATGTTTTTTACAGGCTTGGCTGTTACTGTAGTCATGATCTTATCCCTGTAAAGCCTGTAATTGCTGCATCAGTTCTTCAAGTTGCAGACGTTTGCGTGCATCCTCACGGACCGAAAGCTGTTTTTCTAACTTTTTGATTTGTGTACGTAATTTTGCAAGTTCAATCGTGGTTTTGGCATCAAGTGTAACCACTTCATCTGCTGGTTTTTTCACGATTTCAATGGCTGGAACCTGATCGACCTGAGCAGAGAACTGGGCAAATAGGGTAGTATTAATCTCGGCACGAACGACAGGTCCCTTACGGTCGATGCGACGTTTTTCTTCGCGTTGAATATGCGCGTAGTAACGTTTGCGCAAGTCATCCTGTTCAGCAATACGCTGAGTTTCGTTTGGCAAAGGCTGAAGGTCTTCGACCAGATCAATACAGTCTACCGGGCAAGGCGAAATGCAGAGTTCACAGCCGGTACACAAGTCAGTGAGCACAGTATGCATTAATTTACCTGAGCCAATAATCGCATCGACCGGACAGGCACTGATGCATTTGGTACAACCAATACATTCATCTTCACGAATGATGGCTTTCATGCGCTGAGGACGACCATCCGTCTGAATGGGCCAGACACTTTCTTCAGCGGGCAGTTTAGAACGATTTAACAATGTTGCCAGAGCATCAGCGACGGGCTGTCCACCCGGTACACATTTATTGGCATCTTCGCCCTCAGCAATGGATTGAGCATAGGGCAAGCAGCCATCACGATGACCACATAAACCGCACTGGGTTTGGGGCAATAAAGCATCAATAGACTGGACTAGAGAGATCTGCGAATTCATGAATAACCTAGGCTGCTCGGGCTGAGCCTTAGAGTGAATGAAACAAAATATGTCAATTTAACAATTTTAACATGTTTTTAAGGAACTAAGTTATGCACGATTAAAGGTCACTTTGTGCATTATTATCAGGCATAAATTAACAATTAAGCATTGATTCAATTGGCATTTAAGCACACAGAAAAAATATTCATAATCAATATAAATAATTGTTATCAAATTAAATTTAAACTATTTTTCAAAAAAGTATTGTAGATTAGTTACAAAAGATATTTAATATTTTGCGCCAAAATTTAACATTGATTGTAAATTTGACCAATTTTGATCCATTTTCTGCTGAGGATTAAGCGTTGAAATACAACACACTTAATGAGTTCCTAGATTACGTAAAATCACGTGATGCACATCAACCCGAATTTCTTCAAGCTGTAGAAGAAGTGATGACCAGTTTGTGGCCATTCATTGAAAAGAATCCACAATACGCAGCACATGGTTTACTAGAACGTCTAGTTGAACCTGAGCGTGCGATCCAGTTCCGTGTTGCTTGGGTAGATGACCAAGGTCAAACACAGGTTAACCGTGCGTTCCGCGTACAGTACAACTCAGCGATTGGTCCATTCAAAGGTGGTATGCGTTTCCACCCGTCAGTGAACCTTTCTATTTTGAAATTCCTCGGTTTCGAGCAAACTTTCAAAAATGCCCTGACTACATTGCCTATGGGTGGTGGTAAAGGCGGTTCTGATTTTGACCCTAAAGGCAAATCAGAAGGCGAAATCATGCGTTTCTGCCAAGCGTTAATCATCGAGCTTTATCGTCATCTTGGTTCTAATACAGATATCCCAGCGGGTGATATCGGTGTGGGTGGCCGTGAAGTTGGTTACATGGCTGGTATGATGAAAAAACTCAGCAATGACACTTCATGTGTATTCACTGGTAAAGGCCTGACTTTCGGTGGTTCTCTGGCTCGTCCAGAAGCAACTGGTTACGGTACAGTGTATTTCGCTGAAGAGATGCTGAAAACTCGTGGCGAAAGCTTCAAAGATAAAGTGGTAACAATCTCTGGTTCTGGTAACGTTGCCCAGTACGCTGCTGAAAAAGCAATGTTCCTGGGTGCTAAAGTTGTTTCTCTATCTGACTCTGCGGGTACTGTTCACGTTAAAGACGGTTTCACTGAAGAGCTTCTTGCTGAAGTGATGGAACTGAAAAACATTAAACGTGGCCGTATCTCTGAATTTGCATCTAAACACGGTTTTGAATACCTTGAAGGTCAACGTCCTTGGGGTATCAAATGTGATATCGCGCTTCCATGTGCGACTCAAAACGAACTTGATGCGAATGATGCAGCAGCGCTTCTTGCAAACGGCGTAATTTGTGTTGCTGAAGGCGCGAACATGCCTTCTACACTTGAAGCAGTTGAGAAATTCGTTGAAGCGAAAATCCTTTATGCTCCAGGTAAAGCATCTAACGCCGGTGGTGTAGCAACTTCTGGTCTTGAAATGTCTCAAAACGCATTGCGTTTAGGCTGGACTTTCGAAGAAGTTGACGAACGTCTGCATGCGATCATGAAAGAAATTCACCGCAACTGTGTGAAATACGGTACTAAAGAAGACGGTATTGTAAACTATGTAGACGGCGCAAACATCGCTGGCTTCGTAAAAGTTGCTGATGCAATGCTTTCTCAAGGCGTATTCTAAGTCTGACTTAGTTTAAGCTTAAAAAAACCGAGGTGAATGCCTCGGTTTTTTTATGTTCAGATTTTATCTTTAAAGAGTGCCTTTGACTGTTTCACGCTCTACAGCCATGTCGAATATATAGGCATATTTAGACTGGTCAGCTGCCGGATTTTTGATTTCATAACGTTTTACCCGAATAATCTGACGCTCATTCGGTGTATGCTGAAAACCTTCAATCTGATCGTAAAATAAAGTCCAGTCTTTATCTACTTGAGTCTTTAAACCTTTTTCATCATATTTGATTTCTTTCACCTGTAAGCAGGTTTGCTGAGCTACACCCGTACAGGCTTTAGTCTGTGGCGAAACTTCCAGGAAAATGGTTTCTGCCTGACCTTGGTATTTGGTTTCCGGTGTCATTTTTCCGGTAAAGACATATTTTTGACCATCAGCTGTAGTAATACTCAGTTTTGGCTGATTGGCATCACTTAGATCCAGACTAAACGGAATATCACGCTTTTGCAGAAGCTGGCTGATAAAACGTTCCTGTTCCATTAATGGTGCATCACACGCCATCATGGTACCCATCATGTCACCAGTACTCAGGGTATTATCTTTAACAGTCCAGCTCGTGCCAAGGCCATTACAGCCAGAAGCTACACTCAGTCTGCCTTGCTGATCAAAGCTCAGAACAATCGGGCGTTGCAGCCCACGATCAAATTCCCAAGTATAAGCGGGTAAAATTTGTGTAGGCGTTTTTAATGTGGTGGATAGAGTAGAAATAGCTGTATCTCCTGAAGCGGCAGGAAGATGAGAAGATTGACATGCAGTTAAAGCCAAAGGGAATAGGGCAAGCGCAAAAATACTGAATTTCATTGGTTTATATTCTATGTGCTAAAGTTTCAACGTGATTATAATCAAGAGATTAACAAAAAATATGGATACAAAACGTAGCTTTTGCTAACAAAATGTATCCAAATTAAAAAGTCGGATGTTAAATGGTTGAAGTTTACTGTCAGTCAAAACGGTAAATATCCATTCCCAAAGCGCCCATCGTAAAACTGCTATGCACGATACTGAAACGGTTGCCGGTGCCCATGGCAAAGAATAGCGGCGCAAAGTGTTCCAGCGTTGGATGGTTGCGTTTCAGTTGAGGAATGGATTGCCAGTCCAGCACAGCATCAAAATCGCTATGGGTTAATTTATTGGCCACATAGTTGCGGAAGGTCGATGCCCATTCCGGAACTTCATCGCTATTTCCCTGCCAGGACAATTCACGCAAATTATGGGTAATACTGCCTGACCCGATCAGAAAAACCTGCTGCTCACGAAGTGGCGCCAACGTCTGGCCAATCTTGTAAATCTTTTCTGCACTCATCGACATTGGTAAAGAAATTTCAACCACCGGGATGTCTGCTTCTGGATACATATGTAAGAGCGGCATCCAGACGCCATGATCACGTGGACGGGTGCTGTTGGCATGTGCAGAGAACCCGGCATTGGCCAATAAGCCCAAGACTTGCTCAGCCAGCTCTGGATTGCCGGGAGCAGGGTAGCGTAACTCATATAACTCAGGTGGAAAGCCACGGAAGTCATGCCAGGTTTCAGGACGAATACCTGTATTGACTTCCAGAGCTTCACTTTCCCAATGTGCCGACATAACAATAATGGCAGTTGGACGTGGCAGATTCAGGCTTAAACGGTGCAATGCCGGGCCAACCTGCTCAGGATTGAGCGCGAGCATAGGGGAACCATGAGAAATAAATAAGCCGGGCAAAGTCTGTAAGTTCATAAGTCAAACCACATTAATTCAATGTTTTAATCATGCAATAAAAAGAGAAGCAAAGGCAGGGGGAATTGTTCAACAAAACGTTGCATAATCAGAACGCATCAACAGATCAGCCTGCACGGTGATAAGGATGATTATGGTTGATGCTCATGGCGCGATACAGTTGTTCAATCAGCATTACACGGACTAGCGGATGTGGCAAGGTGAGTTTAGACAGGGACCAATGCCAGGCTGCTGCTTTTCGGACTGCTTCAGAATGGCCATCTGGCCCACCAATCGCCAAGGCAATATCATGACCTTCCAGCATCCAGCCTTTCATGGTTTCAGCCAGTTTTTCCGTACTAAACTCACGGCCACCGACTTCTAGTGCAATCAGGACTTCATTCTGTTTTAAGGCATTTAAAATACTGTCACCTTCAATATTCCGGTATTTCATAATATCGGCTTCAGAATCGTTTTTGCCCCGTTTCGCCATGGGCAATTCAACCACCTGAGTCTGTACAAAAGGCTGGATACGTTTGAAATAGTCTTCAAAGCCTGTCAACACCCAAGCCGGCATTTTCTGGCCGATGGTCAAGATACGGATTTTCATAGAACTGGATCAATAATTAGATACTTCATTATAACGATCAAACAACACGAAGTTGAGCTAGGGAAACAAATTGAAATTGAAATCATGAATTTAATGTTGCTTTAATATCCATGATTCAAGTATCCGCTTGATAATAAAGGAATGGATAATAAGAAATGCGGACCAGTTTCATTATTAAAAGATATTGTACTTTTCTACTAATTATTCTCGGTTTAACCAGTTCAGGCATGAGCTTTGCTGCGCCTGCAAATTTTTCCTCCAAACAGGCACAGCCAGAATATCTGGAACTGTTTATCAAACAGATTATCAGTGTGGACGAATACCGGAATTTTAAAAATACCAGTGAATTAAACCGGGTCTCAGCATGGCTCAAAGAACAGATGCGTCTGCTTGGCATCCCATGTCAGTTCCAAAATTATATCGTAAATAGCCTAAGCTATAGAAATGTGGTATGTCAGCTTAATGCTAAAGCCAAAACCAAACTGGTTATTGGTGCGCATTATGATGTCTTTAGTGATCTGTATGGAGCAGATAACAATGCTTCCGGTGTAGCAGGGGTACTGGAAACAGCTCGATTATTGGCCTTACAAAAGTCAAAACTCAAACATAATATCGAGTTTGCTTTCTATACACTGGAGGAGCCACCCTATTTCAAGACTGAACATATGGGAAGCTATCTACATGCCAAAGCATTAAAGGCCCAGAAACAAAAAGTGAAAGGTGTCATTATTCTGGATTCTATTGGTTATTATGATGAAAATCTGGTGCAGACCTATCCGACAGGATTGAAATGGATCTATCCCCGACATGGAAACTTTATTGCTGCGATTGGACATTTGGCATCGGCCGGTTTGACAGGAGATTACTGTGCGTCCATGCAACGTTTCAAGCGTCTGGACTGTCAGCGTTTTGTCAGTCCGGCATTCGCTCAGGACATGAATTTTTCTGGTTATCTGAATTATGCCAAGTTTAACTATTCAACTATGCTGATTACAGACACAGCGCATTATCGTAATCCTTACTACAATACCGAGCAGGATACCTTAGATAAACTGGATCTGACCAAGATGGCTCAGGTCGTGAATGGCTTGGTCGATATGGTGATTCGTCTTTAAAATTAACCTCGCCTAAATACAAAAACACCCTGCCAGAGCAGGGTGTTTTTCAAAGCCTTTAGGTCTTAATGACGTGCAGCTTTAGCTTCTTCACTTGCTTTCACAATTGGTGGTTTCACCAGTGCTTTCGGCATATCGATCAAAGCCAGAGGTAAAATCTCATCAATCGATTTCACAGCTTTGATTTCTAAGCCTTCTTTTACATTTTCAGGAATTTCCGCAAGGTCACGAACGTTTTCCTGTGGAATGAACACCAGTTTAATGCCACCACGGTGCGCAGCAAGCAGTTTCTCTTTCAGGCCACCGATACGCATTGCACGGCCACTTAAGCTGGTTTCACCTGTCATCGCAATATCTGGACGAATCGCAATACCGGTGAATGCAGAAACTAGAGCAGTGGTCAGTGCCAAACCTGCAGATGGACCATCTTTCGGAGTCGCACCTTCTGGTAAATGCACGTGCACATCAGTTTCTTCAAAGCGAGACGCTTCGATACCTAGCTCAGCCGCACGGGTACGAACGACAGTCATGGCAGCGGTAATCGATTCTTTCATTACATCACCAAGTGAACCGGTGGTAATGAATTTACCTTTACCAGGTACTGCTGCAACTTCAATAGTCAGTAACTCACCACCCACTGAAGTCCAAGCCAAGCCATTTACACGGCCGATTTGAGCCTCTTCTTCCGCCATACCGTAGTCAAATTTGTGTGGACCTAAGTAATCTGGAAGATTACCCGCATTCACTTCAACCTGAAGATTTTTAGCTTTCTTGCTAACTGCTTCTTTCACTACCTTACGTGCAATTTTAGACACTTCACGTTCAAGGTTACGAACACCGGCTTCACGAGTATAACGACGCACGATGTCACGAATCGCTTCTTCATGCACAGTCAACTCTTTAGCACGTAAACCATTGTTCTTGATTGCTTTAGGAACAAGGTAACGGTCAGCAATGTTAACTTTCTCTTCTTCGGTATAGCCAGGCAGACGAATCACTTCCATACGGTCCAAGAGGGCTTCAGGAATATTCATGCTGTTGGCAGTACAGATGAACATCACTTCTGACAGGTCAAGGTCCAAATCAAGATAGTGATCATTGAACTTGTTGTTCTGTGATGGATCAAGTACTTCAAGCATCGCAGAAGCTGGATCACCGCGGTAGTCTTGAGCCATCTTGTCAATCTCATCGAGCAAGAACAGCGGGTTTTTCACGCCAACTTTGGTTAATGACTGCACGATCTTACCTGGCATCGCACCAATGTAGGTACGACGGTGACCACGAATTTCTGCTTCGTCACGTACACCACCTAGGGCCATACGGACAAACTCACGGCCAGTCGCTTTGGCAATCGATTCACCCAAGGAAGTTTTACCTACACCTGGAGGACCAACCAGACACAGGATTGGACCGCGTAATTTTTTCACGCGAGACTGAACCGCCAGATATTCCACAATACGGTCTTTGACATCGTCCAGACCATAGTGATCGGCATCCAGGATTTCCTGAGCTTTATTCAGGTTAATGCTAACTTTGCTGGCTTTGTTCCATGGCGTATCTAGAATGACTTCCAGATAGTTGCGAACTACCGCAGCTTCGCTAGAGGCTGGTTGCATCGCTTTGAGTTTACGGAACTCAGATTCCGCTTTCTTACGCACATGCTCAGGCAGATCAGCTTCAGCCAGACGTTTTTCGATTTCCGCAACGTCATCTTCTGCACCGCCATTCATATCGGAAAGCTCGCGCTGAATGACTTTCATTTTTTCATTCAGGAAGTATTCGCGCTGGTTTTTTTCCATCTGGCGTTTAACAGAGTCATGCAAAGTCTGTTCGATCTGCTGTTCTTCAGACTGTTGCAGTAGATAAGTCATCAACTCAGTTAAATGTGCATCGAACTCGTCATATTCCAGGAATTTCTGTTTCACTTCGATATTCAAAGGAACACGGGTCGCTACGAAGAATAACAGTTGCAACAAGTCTTCGATTTTATTCGCAGCTGCAATCAGCTCACGAGCATTACGAAGTTTTGCTTCAGCATACTGAGCGAACAGGGCACGCAGCTCCTGCAAGCGCGTAGCTTGAGTTGTTTCATCGACTGACACAGTCATTGGGCTAAGTTCATGCTCAGCAGTCAAATACTCATTTTCATCAATGATGGTTTTGAGCTTGGCACGATACAGTCCCTCAATCAGGACTTTAATACAATTTTCATCATTTTCGTGATTCACAACTTGCACAATCTTCGCGACAGTACCGTATTGATATAAGTTGTCGTGATCAATTTCTTCTGTAAGCGAATCTTTTTGCGCAACTACAAATACTAGATTGTCACTGTTACGAGCCACATCAACTGCATTGATCGATTTTTCACGACCGACAAATAGCGCAATTTGCATGTGTGGGTACACCACCACATCACGTAGCGCCAAAAGTGGTAATACACTTGGAACCTGAGGCTCTAAGGTTTCTTGATTCATAATAATTTCAGACATGGGCACTCCTAATGAGTGACAACGGTGTTGCCATGTTTTTAATAGTGATGGGTAATTTAAAAATTACAAGGGCTATAGCGACTAAATTGTATAAAAAATGACTAATTATGTGATTTTAAAGTACTTATGTATTTGGAAATACATTGTTTAACGCTTAAAACGTTGTAAAAGTGTAGGCGTAAGCAGGGCATCTAGAGGCTGGTCCCAAACTTCTCGGGTTAAAGGCTGTGGGATCAGCTGAAAGTCATGTGCTAACCCCAGACGAAAAGGACGGTGCGGTGGTGTTGCCAGCGTACGATCATAATAGCCACCACCCATACCAATTCGGGTGCCATATTGATCACAGGCTAATAGTGGCATAACTAAAAGATCTAGTTTTGAGACATGCAGACCACGTGTAGCCATGGGTTCACGCATTCCCAACCGATGATGAGCAAAACGCTGGGAACGATATTGATTCTGGCTGATTTCTACCCAAGTGAGTTGCTGGTTCATATTGCAAATATTGGGGAGATAAACCCGTTTATGGTGCTTAAAGCAGTATTCAATCAGTGCCTGAGTCCGAACCTCACCGAAAGCATCCAGATAAACCCCCACAGATTTGCTTGCATGAAATTCTGGCAAAGTCCGAATCATATTCAGGATACGTTGTTGAGTCTGTTTCTGGGTAAAACGAGAGAGTTGACGGCGCTGTTTACGTAGCTGTTTGCGAAGTTCGGAAAGATTCATCGTCGTCATAAATATGGTCTTCAGGATTTTAAGGCATTAGATTAATAAAATGCCATAACTTAAATAGAGGGTAGCAACATAACGAGTATTATAGGCATCTGTATGAATTTTTGATTAAATTTTAAAAATAATGAAACATTTATGATGAGTTAATCGATCTATGTTTAGACTAGTCAATTTTTTAAAAGACGAAAAAAGGTACGGGTATAGGACACTAAACCAGGAAAAATGCAATAAATTTAAGAATTAGAAAAGAAGATAAATGATGAAATATTTTGAGAAAAATAGAAGCACTCCGAGGATGCCGCTGCATGTCATTACCCTTGAACCCTAAAGTTCAAGGTGGACGAGACGCATACTTGCTGGGTTTCCCATACCGGATGGGCATACACTCTAAATATGCAGAACTCAATCCTAAGATTTAAATATCGGCTCAGGGGAATCTGACCCGCTGGCGAACATCTCAGAGTTAGACTAAGTATAAACGATAATGTTGATGTGGCAACTCTATGCTGTTCGTGAACTGTAAACAGTTTAGTCGAACGACCGAAGTTTAAACAAAAAACTCGATTATTCAGTTAGTTCTTCAACTTCTTGCAAAATAGTTTGTAACAAACGTTCGCAGTGTGCATATTGTTGCAGGGATTTATTCATCGTCAATACTTCCTGCATCAGTTCCAGTGCCACCATAATGATCAGTTTACTTGGTTCCATACGAGGTGCTTTACGGCGAAATTCATCGTATTTTTCATTGAGTAATTGCGCTGCACGTTGTAGTTCATCCTGCTGATCCGCAGTGGAGGCCAGACGGAAACTATGACCCAATACCTTTAAGTCGATTGCGATTTGTTCACTCATGATGAAGCTTCCTCAGTCACTTCAGTAGGATGGGCCAATTGCTGAATTTCCTGTGCATTTTGATCTTGGGCTGTTCCCAAAATCGCCAGACGTTGAATAATGGCTTCAACTTTAGCTTTGGCATTTTCATTTTTCTGGGTAAGACGTTCAGATTCCTGATTCAGCCGCTGAATTTCCTGCTGGGCATGACGCTGTTCCAGCAATAACTTTTCTTTCAGCACGCGTAACTCATTGCGTTCAGCCAGAATTTCCTGAAAACGGTTCTTTAGATCAGTACAACTTTTTTCCAGACGGCTATAACGATCTGCCAGTGCTGTAGCATCCTGGTTTAAATGCTGAAACTGGTTACGTGATTCTGTCAGTTGCTGATTGAGGTTCTGGATTTCTTGTTGTTTTTGCGCAATAAAGCTATTTTTTTGTTCAATTTGAGTTTCATGTTGCACGCTTGAAGCCTCTTGCTTCTCACGTAAACTGGTATTCTCACTTTCAAGTTGTGCAAGTCGCGTTTTTAAAACGCCAATATGCACTTGTAGACGCTGTAATTCTTCTAACATATCGAGGTCGCACAGTGTTGCAAACAAAGGTAATATATAAAGCAGTATAGAGATTGGATAAACGAATGCAAGACGATATTTCAGGTTGGTCAGAATGGTACCGCAATTTTTCTTCAATTGAAGAAATTTCTAGCCCAAGCGAACTGCATGGTTTGCTTACCGGAATTGTCTGTGTCACTCAGGCACCTTCAAGTGATGAATGGGTACAGATTCTAGAAACGCTAGATGTCCCTGAACTGAATCCTGAAGCATTAGAATTGTTAACGGGTGAGGCAGAAGACATATTTCATGCGCTGTCTGAAGATGAACTGGATTATCTGCCATTACTACCAGATGATGAGCATAGCTTGGCTGAACGCGTTCAGGCATTGGCTGACTGGTGTGCAGGCGTAGTGCTTGGTTTTGGCTTGGCCTCAGGTCATATCCGTAATGATGAAATGGAACTGATTGAACATTTACAAGATGTTGCAGCAGTCGAGTTTGAAGATTCTGATGACGATGCCGAAGGCGAAGAAAGCTATCAGGAGCTGTATGAGTTTGTTCGTCTGATTCCGGTAAGTCTGTCCGTCGGTCGTAAAAAAGTAGAGGTTGAAGAAACACCTTTATTGCAGAAATTCACGCAAAAAGCACCAGCTCCAGCTTCTGCGACTGAAGCGCAATCTGTAGTTGAAATTTTCTCGCCGAAACGTCCGAGTTAAGTTCAAGTGGTTCTAGACACAAATTAAAAAACGGTTCTGAAAACCGGCATATTTTTTGCTGATCCTTCTCATGATGATAGTAAATTAATCTGACCTGTTTTCAGGACCAAATTTTAAATAACAGTAGCAATTGATAAGAAGTAAGGTGTAATGAAGAAACTGACTCAAGCCGATTTTCAGGAACGTCGTGACATCCTCGCAGGGGAAATGGGATTACGTAGTATCGCGATTATTGCCACCAGCCCGGTTGCCCTGCGTAACCGTGATGCAGATTATAAATACCGCGCGGACAGCAGTTTCTTTTACCTGACCGGATTTGCTGAGCCTGAAGCAGTTGCAGTAATTGAAACTTTCGATACTGAAGAAGAAGGCTATACCTATAGTCTGTTCTGCCGTGAACGTGATCGTGAAATGGAAATCTGGAACGGCTACCGTGCCGGAGTAGATGGCGCCGTTGATGATTATGAAGCAGACGAAGCTTATGCGATTGATCTACTGGATGAGGAAATCCTCACCAAGCTTCAGAACAAAGACAAGCTTTTCTACCGGATTGGGCACAATGCCGAATTTGATGCACGTGTAGCCAAATGGATCGCAACAGCCAGTGGTGAAAGCCGCCGTGGTACTTCTGCACCGGCACAGATCATGCAGCTGGATCGTATCGTTGATGAAATGCGTCTGCATAAAGATGAAAATGAAATTGAACTGATGCAGCTTGCATCGGATATTTCTGCAGAAGCCCATACACTGGCTATGCAGAAAGTTCGTCCAGGCATGATGGAATATGCTTTAGAAGCAGAATTAAATTATGTCTTTGGTAAAAATGGCTGTGTACCATCGTACAACAGTATTGTTGGTGGCGGTGAAAATGCCTGTATTCTGCATTATGTAGAGAATGACAAAGAACTGAAAGATGGTGATCTGGTTCTGATTGATGCTGCCTGTGAATATCAGTTTTATGCTTCGGACATTACCCGTACTTTCCCGGTGAATGGTAAATTCAGTCCGGAACAAAAAGCTTTATATAATGTCGTACTGGATGCACAGATTGCTGCGATCAATGCTGTTCAAATCGGGAATTCTTATAAAGAGCCGCATAATGTGGCGGTTCGCATTCTGGTTCAAGGTTTACTTGATCTGGGGATTATGCAGGGGGAGATTGACGAAATTATCCAGACTGAAAGTTTCCGCCAGTTCTATATGCACGGTACAGGGCATTGGCTGGGTATGGATGTACATGATGTAGGTACTTATAAAGCTAACGGTGAATGGCGTGCATATGAAGAAGGTATGGTCGTGACCGTTGAGCCGGGTCTTTATATTGCGCGAGATGATGAAACTGTAGATGTTAAATGGCGCGGTATCGGAATCCGGATTGAAGATGATGTGGTTGCTACCAAAAATGGCCCACTAGTGCTAACTGCAAAAGTTGTGAAAACCGTGGAAGATATTGAAGCCTTAATGGCCAAAGCCCATGCTGCTTAAATGAAAGATATAAAAAAGCCGGTGATCTCACCGGCTTTTTTATATAGTAGAAAGTTAAAAATGTATTCGTGAATGATAGTAATTTTTTAATTTATTGATATTAAAATGAATATTTATAAAATTTTAAGAAAAAATGGATTAATTTCTTAGGCAAGAGGTTATCCAATAGCTAGACAGAACAAAGATACTATCGAGAAACATGCAAGACTTTTACTTACGTTAATCGCGACTTATTCAAATAAAATTAACTTTGTTAAAATTGAGAATTATAAGATGACAGGAATTCAACACAGCAATTGAGTTTTTAGCATCAAAGCAACATATTAATTCCGATTTCGTTCTCATACTTGACCTGTTCCTTAAATAAACTCAAAGAAGAGCAGGAGAAAAATGATGAGACTAAATACGCTTGACTGGATTGCTTATGCTTTAGCGATTATTGGTGGCATCAACTGGGGGCTGGTTGGTGCGTTTAACTTTGATTTAGTCGCTGCCATCTTTGGTGAAATGAGTGCACTATCTCGAATTATCTATGTATTGGTTGGTTTGTCTGCCTTGTATCTGATCTATACTGGTACAAAATTGGGTCGACGTGATGTACATCATGAGTCTCAAGCTCGAGTAGTACGTTAACTGACTAAAAGTTAATTGAAGTCATTTATATTTTTTTAATTAACTGATTTCTATAACAGATTAGTTAATCTAAAAGATATAAAGGACATTTAACAGAAACGGAGCTTAAGCTCCGTTTTCCATTTCTAAATTAGTCAACCTATATAAAATTTTAAATCGATAAAAACCGTATAAAGTGATCAAAAAATCTCTATAAGTTTTTTCTATCGACCGGATAAAAATACCTAAAGAAGTTAAATGGTTCTTTGCCTAATTTAATTAACCTTTTTTCTAAAACTAGATACGTAATAGAGCCTGCCAAGATCGAAGAGGTAATAAGTATAGAGCTAAATAGGTAAGGGTTTAATATATTGAGTTTGTTTAAAACCATAGCAACTGGGCTTAAAGTAAAAGGATGAATCAAATATAAAGAGTAAGATGAATCTCCAAGATGATTAAAGAATCTTAAAATTAGTGATTTAGTTTCTGTGATTAAGTCTTCTAAAGCTACGCATCCAACAAAAATGAAAAACATTGGGATCCCGATTTTTAATGATCTCAAGGTGATGAAATCAGGTAGTTTATAAAAGTTTTGATAGACTAATAGGGAAGCACCGACAAGAATCATAAATATAGACATTAATCGGGAAAGACTAGTATTTTTTATAATGATAAATGCCAGAACGCCTAAAGCGAATTCAAGCAAAAGATTATGGGTTAAAAACATCAGAAATTCAGATTTTGGTTGGAGTATTAAACCTATAGCCACAACAACTGAAAAATATAGAATGATAAAAAGATATTTATATAAGTCTTTTAATAAAAAGATTAGGAAAAAAGAAAATATAAAATAATAATAAAATTCGTAGCTTAAAGTCCATCCATTATTAATTAAAAATTTACTGCCATTCGGAATTAAAAAGAAAGATTCGAAAATTCCTGTTTCACCACCGGATGAATTTATAAGATTTGGAGAAATCAGAAATACAATTAAAGCAAAAAAACTGAGAACCCAATAAAGAGGAATGATTCGGATGAATCGGTTTCTCATGAAATTTAGAAAATTAACTTTTTTATTATATGTTGTATAACACATAATAAAGCCAGATATTATGAAAAATAAATCAACGCCAGAACCACCTATGTGATACCACTGAAGTGTATCAACACTGTATTGTTGTCCTTTAAAGGAGGTATGACTTATAACTACCATTAAGGCAGCAATCCCCCTAAGAAATTGCACTGAATAAAGCATAGTTATTATTTTATTAAAGTATTTAATTTAAACTACCATACTCAATGTTTGTTTAACAAATATACCTAGTGAAAGACCGTGAATATTACTAATTATTTAATCTAAAATCATTACGGTTGGTTTTATATAAAAGTAGCCGTATTTTACGGGAACTCAAATATTCACTAGAGTTTAGAAACTGGTAAAAAATGAATTTTTTATTAATTATTATTATTTATTAACCGGCTTAAAATATGTTTCAAAATTTTAATAAAAAGTAAAAGTATTCAGCTTAATAAAAGAAATTCCAGAAACCATTGATGAATTAATTCAAAGATCACGTATACATTATTAACTTCACACCAAAATTTGGGAATTTTCTATAAGTAGATGAAAGATATAGGTAGTAGTGATTGCTAAGATTTCTGTTTAGAAACTTCAGTATCATCTTCAAATTTTTAATCATTAAATAATAAAAAACCCCGGCATCCTGCCGGGGTTTTTCGTATTGGTTAGCTTGGTATAACTCCTGTCGTACCTTACTGTCCTTGTGCTTATCTATTGTTATTCTTATGTGGAACTCCTTGTTCCTGATGTAATCATCATATGAAAATTCATTTAACTAAAATAGGGGTAAAGGACTTGAATAGCTGTAAGTCAAAGAGTACAAGATTGATTATTAAATAAGCATGTTTTTGTATCATTTAGAAATTAAAAACAATTACCTTTTAAAAATATTATAAGAAGAGAGGTGTAAGAAAGTACATACTTAATAAGTTGCTTGAGCTCGACTTAGACTGTCGTTTCTAAATTAAACATCGCGACTTTAATCCGTTCCTTCATCTTTGCTATCGTATTCGTAGCACTTGCACTATTGATTGAGAACAAATCGCTGATTTACATTTTTGCTGGCTTGCTGATGTTCTGGCAAAGATAACTGGTGCTCAAATTACATGAGCATTTAGAAAGTAAAAAACTGATACTTGATGGCAGATCTCAAATAGCAAAATTTTGAAGCTTTTTAATATAGAAATATTTGGAAAATGCGTGTTAAAAGCAAGTAGCTGAATTTATATAAAAATTTATTTTATTTTTCAAGTTATTTTACTATTCGATAAATTATTTTGTATCTGATCATAGAAAATTTTTATAAAATCAGTTATATATATTAAACAGAAAAATATTGAGTAATGTACATAATCTAAAATATTGAGGTAGACAATGAGCGACGCAAGACTTTTATATGTTAGTAAGTTGTATGATTGCGAAGATCCAATGAATGATCTATTCAATATTCTGACAGAAGCGTTGAATTTCAATTCACGTAATGCGATTTTTGGGGCTCTGTATTATGGAAATGGTTACTTTGTTCAATGTCTGGAAGGAGATAGGAACAAGATTGAAGATCTGTTCTATAAAAAAATCTTGAAAGATCCTCGACATAAAAATTGTGAAGTTCTGTATTTTGAAGATGTGAATGACCGTCTCTTCTCAGACTGGCATATGAAATATGCCAATATCCATCAGGATATTCTTGGATTCTTTGCCGAACATAATCTGGATGAATTCAATCCTTATACCTTGAATGCCGAGACCATTCCTCAATTTATACAGATATTGGCAAGTTTGAATGACCATGCCTATACATTGAAAGCAAGTTAATCCTTACATCATCATGCGATATAAGCTAAAGCTACGTATCGCATGATTTTTTAAAATGAGTATTTACTTTAAATAAGTTAAATAAAAAATATTATATAAATTCAAAAACATAAATATTGTTAATTCAAAAAATTATATCCAGATCCCATCTTCATCATTTCATACCAAGCCAAGCTTTTAAACCTAACAATCAGTGCCAAAATTCTTCTGCTTTTTATCAGGCAGATGATACTTCTGTATTTTGAAAAATTTAAGTAGGACGTTGAGGTGAGCTATAAATTAACCACAAGCAGACTTCGCTTCGAAACCGCAACCTAATTTATTATAAAAAAGAAATTTTTTAGGCTAATATAAAATTCATCATGATTATAAGTATCTATATATAGGTACGCCATTGAAAGGATTACAGCATGCAACAAGAAGTCATCATTGTCGGTGGTGGTATGGTCGGCTTGAGTCTCGCGCTGATGTTGGCCAAAACCAATATTGCAGTCAAACTTTTGGAAGCGATCAAATATCCAGATTATGATGATGTAAACCTTGCACCCTATCATTCCAGCTTTGATGCACGTAATAGTGCCTTGTCACGCCGTAGTGTACAGATTTATCAGGAACTTGGGCTTTGGGATGCCTTGCAGGAACATGCAACGCCGATTCTTGAAGTGAATATCACTGAGCAGGGCAGTTTTGGTAAGGCGCGCTTAATTGCAGAACAGGAAAAAGTCGAAAGCTTTGGCCAAGTGATTGAAAATGCCTGGCTAGGTCGTGTGCTATTAACTCAAGTCAAAAAAGAACCACTCATTGAACTGATTGATGGGGTTCAGGTCAGCTCTCTGACTCAAGATGCTGAGTTTGCTTATCTTGAAGCACAACGTGGTGATGCTTTATTGAAACTTCAATCCAAAGTGGTGATTGCTGCTGATGGGCGTGATTCTTTCTGTCGTAAAGCGCTCGGTATTGGGGCTTCAGAACATGACTATGATCAGGTCGCCATTGTCACTACCGTTCAAACTTCTAAGCCACATAATCATGTTGGCTTTGAACGGTTTAGCCACTTAGGCCCATTAGCCTTATTACCACTTCCAGGTGAATATCGTCGTTCTGTAGTCTGGCCTGTGAAAAAAGGAACGGAAGGAGAATGGCTGGGTGAAGAAAATGACCAGCATTTCCTGAACGCCTTACAAGAAACCTATGGCGATCGTGCCGGTAAATTCCAGAAAACAGGTAAGCGCTTCAGTTTTCCATTGTCCCAAGTATTAGCAGAAAAACAGGCTGTAGGCCGCGTGGTCTTGATGGGTAATGCTGCACATACAATTCATCCAGTAGCGGGTCAGGGTTTTAACCTGTGTATGCGAGATGCGCATGTATTGGTGCGCTACCTGAAAGAACAGCAGTCACAAGGTGCAGACTTAGGTGATGCAGCAGTATTACAGGATTATGAAAAATCCCGTTTGAATGACCAGCAAAGAGTGATTAAGTTCTGTGATTCAGTCGTACGTGGATTTAGTAACCAGAATCCATTCTTGAAACTGATCCGTAATACCGGACTGATTGCTTTTGATACCATTCCTGGTATCAAGCCACTAGTCGCTAACTATGCCATGGGGTTAAAAGCATGAGTCTGAATCCAAGTTCTGATGTATTAGATGTCGTGATTGTTGGTGGCGGTCTGGTAGGCGGTCTAACGGCTTTATTACTCGCTCAAGGTGGTGTGCAAGCGACTGTTCTGGATGCTGCGCCTATTCTGGATGCAGACAAAACTTTAAGCGTAGCCAATCCGCGGGTTTTGGCTCTAAGTCAGGCGACTATTCATTTATTAAAAACCGTAGGTGTGTGGGAAAAACTTGCACGCCAGCAGCCATATACTGGAATGCAGGTCTGGAATAAAAATGGCTATGGTGAAATTAACTTTGGTCATTCTTCAGAAAGAACACCTTCTGTAGAGCAGGCGCTAGGCTCAATGGTGGAACCGAGTATTCTGAATCTGGCCATCCAGCAAAAGATGCTTGAAGAGGTGCAAGATTACCGCACACAGGTCAAAGTTAACCGGGTTGAACGTGGAGTAGATGTTTGGATCATTCATCTGGCAGATGGCACCCAGCTCAAAACTAAGTTGGTCATTGGCGCAGATGGCGCGAACTCCTTTGTGCGCGAGCAAGCCTTTATCGATATCGATGTACTGGACTATAAACAGGCCGGAATCAGCTGCGCAATTAGAACAGCCCAGCCACATCAGCATGTGGCCCGTCAGATTTTTCTGGAAACTGGTCCTTTGGCTTATCTGCCAATGGCGAGTCTTAAAGAAGAAGAGCAAGGCCACTGGCAATCCATAGTCTGGACATTACCTGATGATTATGCCGATGAGTATGCAGCGCTATCAGATGCTGACTTCACTCAACTATTGACCCGTGAAAGCTATCATATGCTGGGTGAAGTGCTGGAAGCGACAGCACGAGCTAAATTCCCACTCAAAGCTCGTGCTGCACAGCAGTATGTACAAGATGGCTTGGCGCTGATTGGTGACGCTGCGCATGTGATTCATCCGCTCGCTGGACAAGGGGTTAATATCGGCTGTCTGGATGCTGCCGTACTCTGTGACGTGTTGCTGCATGACAAAGCGCGTGGAGTGTGGGCCCATGAACAGACCTTGAAACGTTATGAGCATCGCCGTAAAGGCCAGAATGATGCGATGATGCATAGCATGTCGGCGATTGGCTGGGTGGAAACTACAGAGCTTTTCCCAGTGGTGTGGGCACGTAATTTCGGGCTGAAACAGGTCGAGCAACAGACAGTCCTGAAAGATGCATTTATGGCTCAGGCGAATGGTTTAAGCTTACTCAAAGATACACGTTATTCAGCCTAGCGGCCGAATGTAAATTTTTTAAACAAACATCTATAAAGAGTAACCATTTTGTTTAAAAAAGATACGATTTTTTGAAAATTAGGGCTAGGCGAAGACCAAAGAGATTGCTAAATTTCAGTTAATTTAAAGCTTGGTTTAATAGATAAAAGCGAAGCCATTTGTGGGGAGAGCAAAATGACAGACGTAAATGATTATGATGATGTAGAAGATCCTGTAATCGACGACGATGAAGCAAAAGCAGCAGAAAAAGGTGCTGCAAGTAGCGAAGAAGTTGTGAATGATACAGATGTATTAGAAGCTGAAACTTTAACTGTAACTGCTAAGCAGAAAAAACGTCAGGCACTTGAAGATGAAATTGCGGCTTTCCTGGCAAGCGGTGGCCGTATTACTGAAGTTCCAGCTGATGAATCCGTTGCAAGAGAATAATTGCACTTGATATTAACGAATAAAAAAACACCACATTGATTGTGGTGTTTTTTATGGGTAAAGAAAAATTAATCGTTGGCAGAGGTTAGTTCCAAAGCACGTTGATAGGCAATTTTTTTCTTGATTCCAGTCAAATCAGCAGCCAGCTGTGAAGCTGCTTTGACAGACAGGTCTTGTAATAAACGCAGTAACAATTTATCCAGTTTTTCCTGATCCAGATCTTTTTCTTCGATAGAACCGCCAATGACCAGTACGATTTCACCTTTTTGCTGGTTATGGTCATTGGCAACAAATTCGACTAATTCACCCAGTGTCATTTTCCTGATAGTTTCAAAGGTCTTGGTAATTTCACGGGCAAAACCTACAGGACGTTCTGCACCGAATACCGCTGCCAGATCTTTGACACATTCCAAAATGCGGTGTGGCGCTTCATAGAAAATTAAGGTCTGGGTTTCATCTTTCAGTTTTTCCAGAGTCAAGAGCCGCTGGCTTTGTTTAGACGGCAAAAAACCTTCAAAGCTGAAACGGTCACTTGGTAAACCTACTGCGCTTAAAGCGGCAATTGCAGCACATGCGCCCGGCACAGGAACCACACGAATATTATGTTCTTGGGCAGCACGGACAAACTTGAATCCTGGATCGCTAATCAGTGGTGTGCCTGCATCACTGATTAATGCCATATCTTCACCATTAAGCAGGCGTTGAATCAACTGATCAATCTTGTTGCTTTCATTATGTTCATGGCAGGCTGTCAAAGGTGTTTGAATATTAAAGTGTTTAAGTAATTGTGCAGAAGTTCGTGTATCCTCAGCTGCAATAAGACTCACCGATTTCAATACATTAATTGCACGATAACTAATATCATCTAAGTGCCCGATTGGAGTCGCAACAACAAATAACTGAGCACTCATAGGTTTCTCCATGTGGAATAAATCGAATAATAAAAAATGGAAGATTCAAAATAAAATTTTGGGCTTGGGGTTACTGGCCTGCGTCAGCAGCGTACAAGCAGAAGTGCTGATTATTCTACCTGAAAGCGGCCCCTTGGCGCGAGCCGCTTCGAGTATCAAGCAAGGATTTCTCAGTGCATATACAGCGTCCGGACAGAAAGTACCATTGAAATGGGTCAATTCAGATCAGAAAAAAATCTCTCAGTTACTCAAACAGCATGTCAGTAAAAAGACGCAAATGGTGATCGGCCCTCTGGCACGTCAGGATGTAGAGCAACTGGTGCAAACTAAACCCAAGATTCGTACACTGAGTTTGAATGAAAGTAGTCTTACAGCGCCAAATATCTGGCAATTTAGCCTGTCGAAAAAAGAAGATGCGGCTGCCTTACAGAAGCAGATTGCGCAAGATGGGATTCAGCAACTGTTTGTGATGCGCCAACCGGGTAGTGAGTCAGAACATGAACTTCTGCTAATGTCACTACTTAGTCAGAGTGAGCTGCAACTGGAAATGATCCAGAAGCCACCATTTTTTCTGAAGAGCAAGCAGGGGATATTATTGCTTGGCAATGCGGACTGGCTGGCATCCTTACAGGGTTTGGGACATAAACGGATTTATACAGTCGCAAATGCAATTAATGAACAGCATGTTCCGCCACGAGGCATCAAGTTCTGCGATGTGCCGGTACTTTATTTTGCTAACTGGCCTGATGTGATGCAGGCTCATCAACAGGCACCGGTGAATATGTCCTATCAGCGCTTGATTGCTTTTGGTGGCGATGCCTGGCAAATCACCCAGTATTATTTAAATAATAAAAAAATACGCAATATTGAATTCCAGGGTCGTACTGGAATGATTCGGGTATCGGATCAGGGCATACAACGTACACCATCCTGTTTTCAGCAGAGTGCCAAAGGTCTCAAGGCACTATAAGAGTCAGCGATGCAGAAACAATTAGGTGTATGGGCAGAACAACAAGCTGCGCAACTGATGCAACAACAAGACTTTCAGCTCATTGCCAGAAACTGGCATAGCCGCTATGGTGAACTTGATCTGGTCATGCAGCGTGAGCAGGAACTGGTCTTTGTCGAAGTAAAAGCACGAGCTAAAACGGGTTATGCATTGGCTTATGAATCTGTTTCCTCTGCCAAGCAACGAAAAGTCCTACAAACGGCTGTATGTTTTATTCAAAAAAATCCACAGTTTGCACATTATTACTATCGTTTTGATGTGATTTGTTTTGATTTTAATCGGTATTTTGCAAAAACCATACAGCATGATTTTTCTCAATACCCTTATGATCTGCACTGGTTTGAAAATGCTTTTACTTTTGATCAAGAGTTTATTAATCTTTGAATAAAATAAGATCTGATGCGGCAGATAAAATTTGCAGCATCATGGGAAAGTTCAAGTATGATGAAGAACATCTGGCCTTGAAAAAACAGATTATTATATTGAAATAAGACTGATTAAAATTAAGGAGTCTTGCTGAGTGGTTAAGCGTATTGCAATAACAATGCTGTGTGTCGCAAGTTTATCGGGTTGTGCCAGCTTTATTTCTAGCGGTACTGGTACGGCTCCTGTAGGTACCGAAAATGGAGCTCGGACGCTAGGACAGGTATTTATCGATTCTTCTATTGTACGTACTGCAAAAATTAATCTTTATAAACTGGATTCACGTTTTAAACAGTCAAGGGTCAATATTGAAAGCTTCCATGGTAATGTCCTGTTGACCGGGCAGGTGCCGGATGCGCATCTCAAGCAATTGGCAGAAGATAATGTCAAATCCATGAGTGATGTCAGAGCGGTGCATAACTTTATCACTGTGGGTAACCAGAGCAGCTACACTACGATCATGCAGGATACCGCCGTGACGGCAAATACCCGTGGTTTGATTATGAAAGCACCGGTGGTGTCTGACAGTAAAGTGCATGTGCATACTGAAGATGGTGTACTGTATGTGATGGGACGTCTGAACAGTGCTGAAATCGATGACCTGAATCAGGTGCTGCAACAAGTGGGGAATATCACGAAAATTGTCACGCTCATCGACAACGTGGATCAGCGCTCTGGTTATAGTACTAACCAGAATTTTGCAGCGCCTGCATCTTATGCACAGTCGGGTGTTGAACAGACTCCAGTCGCCATCGATCCTGATACAGTTGAACCGACCGATGTTCCATAAGGTCAGTCAATTTAAAACGCAGCTGTCAGATCAGATCCTTGAAGTCCAACAACGTTATAAAGATTTCCGGATCTATGATTTTGGCAGTTATGCGCTGAACCGGTTAACCCCCAAACAGGGTTATAGTGTTGAAACCCAGTTAGCCTATGGCTTAAAAGCCCGTCAACGTTTTGATCTGTTTTTAAGCCATCAGCCATTAGCACATCGCCCCCTGATTATCTTTGTCCATGGTGGTGCCTGGCTGCATGGTGATAAAAAGGATTACCACTTCATCGGCGAGGCCTTTGCCAAAGAAGGTTATGATGTGGTGGTGATGAATTATCATCTAGCGCCTGAACATATTTTCCCGATTTATATTAATGACCTGCATTTATTGCTAAATCATTTGCAGCAGCATGCAGACCAGTTAAATGTTTCTACGGAAAATCTGGTCTTGATTGGGCATTCAGCCGGGGCATTTAATGTCATGTCAGCGCTATACCATCCACAAAAGGCCATGATTGAGCGGGAACAGATCCGCGCCATTATTGGACTGGCAGGTCCTTATCATTTTGACTATAAAGATGATCCGATCTGTGCCGATGCTTTTGACCAGTCGATTCCGTATCAGCAGGTCATGCCATATTATTTTGTGGAAAATACCTCCACCAAACATTATCTGTTCATGGCAGAGCGGGACAATATTGTCGGTCATTTCAACAGTCAGGATCTGGACCGGGTTTTAAAAGACCATGGCAATCATAGTGAGCTGATTACCATTCCGAAACTGGGTCATATTACGATGATCGGTTCATTGTCCAGTTTGTTTAGCCGGTTCTTTGAAACCAAGCCGCGTGTGATGTGGGCGCTAGAAGATGCTTTCAAGTGAAGATCTGTGATCGTGGTAATTCCCATAAAAAAGCCTGGTATAAAAACCGGGCTTTTTTAATTGAAAACCTTAGAGCCATTTACGGGTATCATCTGCGACCGGTGTACCTTGAGTCACATGCATGATCATGGCATGGGCAATACTGCCTTTAAATGGAATTTCAGGCAGCTGATCAAACTTGAAGAATTTCGCATCGCTAATTTCTTCTTCCTGCAATTGCAGCTCACCGCCAGCATATTCTGCTTTGAAGGCAATCATCAAATTACTCGGGAAAGGCCATGGCTGACTGGCCAAATACTGGATATTTTTCACTTTCAAGCCGACTTCTTCCAGCGTCTCGCGACGTACCGCTTCTTCAAGCGTTTCCCCAACTTCGACAAATCCGGCAATCAGACCATACATCTGGCTTTTGGTATTACGTGCATTTTTGGCCAGCAAAATTTCATCTTCACCGCGGGTAATCACAGTAATCACACAAGGTTGCACCCTTGGATACTGACGATAATGGCAAGCTGGGCAAACCATGGCATATTCAACAGCATGGGCTTCAGTCGGAGTACCACAATGGCTACAGAACTTGTGATTCCGGCGCCATTCCAAGAGTTGCACAGCACGACTGGCCTGTTCAAATTGCTGAACATTCCAAAACTGTAATAATTGACGGATTGGAACCAGTTGCAAGCCTTCAGGAATCGGCTCATCTGGAAGAAGATCACGGGCAACCACCTGATCACCCGGATTCAGCAGCAAATCACTTGCCAGAGCTTCAACTTGAGGCAGTTGAAAGTGTTGATCGACCAGCAACTGTTGCTGCTGGAAAATATAAGTAAGTGATAATTTTTTAGACATTAGGCAACGATTTTCAGTTTCTCACTACTGTCTAATGCTACCTTAAACATAGACTGTAATACAGGCTGTTTGTTCTTTAAGTTGTCGATCATCATATCGGCACTAGCCAATGCATCCAGCGCATGATGAATTTCTGCTGGTGTTAATGCAACCGACTGTTCAATACGGTTTTTAATGAACAGGGCAGTTGTATTGAATGCAGCTTTCACATGTTCAGCATTCAGGAACAGCATAGCACCGCCAATTTCACAGAACTGGATGGGTACAGGTTCGAGTTTGGTCAGATCTTGATCCTGCAGATAATCAGTCAGAATCTGGCTAGATAATTCAATCATTGCCTTGGTTTCATTCAACAAAGCGTTATGTGCTTCGTCCAGACGATCCAGCGAGATATTCATGTTATTCACACGTAGCTGCAAGCGGCTCGAAGTATGATGGCGCTCCAATACACCAATCGAGTTCATCGCGGATAGAATTACATTCATCAATTGTTGGGCAAAAGACTCATCTTTCAGAATATCTGCCTGGCTGAGTGAAGCTGCCTGACGGTTTAAGTCATGATAGGCTTCATTCAGATTCAGAACCTTGAAGATATTGGCCAAGCTATTCAGCTGAGTCTGGAGTTCCTGAGTTTTTTCAGGTGTCATGTGCTGATAGTTATATTCGATATCATTGCGGATCTGGGTCATTTCCGCAGTCACCAGTTCGCTAATGGTATGCATGGTTTCGAAGTCCGGACCATATAGGTGACGGCTGAACACCTGAAGTTGCATATCTGTCAGTAGATCATCACCAATATTCAGCTGGCTACGGATTTGCTGTGCAGTTGCATCTTCCTGACTAATACATAAGCTTAATACATTTGCCAGATCAGACAGAGAGGCTTTGAAGCTGTCGGCTGAACTAAAGTACTGCGCCATGTTGCGTTCAATACTGATTAAAGTACGTAAACGTGGTTCATTGATGAGCAGGTGATCAATATTATCAAAAGCAACATGCACCAGATGCCAGTATTGCTTGCTTGGATGATTTGCTGAAAGGCCTGCCAGATAAGTACCGACCAGTTTGATCGCTTGCAGGTCCATCTCGCTTTCTTCCTGTTTCAGCAGTTTGTTAAGAGACAGCTTGTACAGGCGTTGCACATATTTGGATTTTTCCAGACCTGGTACTTGGGGTAACTGGAAGTCAGGGGTAATCAGGTCAAGCAAAGGTTCAATATGCTGACCTTCAGTGGTTAATGGTTTACCAAGCGCTAGTTCCAGACGGTTCAGGGTATCGAGCAGGAACTGTGGAATTTTCACTTCACGCAAGCAGATAAATTCGATATAGCGTTTCAGCATGGTGGTGCCTTCACTCAATGCGATCACATCCTGAGTGTTGACCTGCGCCGGATTCCCCATAATCTTGCGCATCAGTTCTGCTGAATATTGTGCAATTTGTGCCAGATTCGGCATATCAATCAGTGCCAGTACCTGTGCACATTGTTCGAACTGATTTAATGCATCGTCAATGCCAAAAGGTAAAGTCTGATCTTCTACCAAGGTGCTTACTGCTGATTCGACTAACTTGATCGAGTTATCAACCTCATTTTTTATTATCAGTAAAGCTGTTGGATCAAAATGTATAGAGGTTTGGTAAGACATGGATCTGCACCTTTCCTTGAGTATTATCTATATATGAGCCCCGCTTTATCGGACGGGGCCTCTTTGGAATTACTATAACTGAAGAACTGTATTTTAAAAGCGAAATTACTGCTTGAAATTTAGATTTTATTTGGCAAAAAGGCAAGGCGTTCCATGCTTTTCTTCAAATTGTTTGACCCATTTCTCATGTTCGGCAAGTTCTTCATCTGATGGAAGAATCACAGGCAATTCAATTTCAATTTTTACAGTGCCTGAACTGCCGCCTTGTTCTTCGGTATGTGACAGGGCATCCATATCAAAAGAGACTTGTCCACCGGTCATGGCCAGATAAACATCGGACAGAATTTCCGCATCGAGCAAGGCACCGTGGAAGGTACGGTCACGCTGTGGAATTTCATAACGACGCACGAGGGCATCCAGGGAGTTTTTCTGTCCCGGATGCTTGGATTTGGCCATTGCCAGGGTATCGGTCACTTCACAAACTTCAGAAAGCGCGACAAAGCCTGCCCGCTTGAACTCCATATCCAGGAAGTTCATATCGAAGGTCGCGTTATGCGCAATAATTTCGGCACCTTGCAGATAGTCAAACAGTACCTGTGAGATTTCTTCAAACAGCGGCTTGTCTTGCAGGAACTCGTCGGTGATACCGTGGACATTCACCGAATCGCCAACCGGTTTTTTCGGATTGATATAAATATGGATTGAGCTGCCGGTAAGTTTCCGGTTAATCATTTCGATCGCACCCACCTCAATGATCCGGTCACCATCCTGATAATAGAAACCGGTGGTTTCAGTATCCAGAATCAATTGACGGGGGCCATGCAGCTCTAAGGTCGGCGGTGTAATCACAATTTGCGGATGTAGTTCGGTTGAATCTGAAGTGACTGAAGCGGACTCATCGGTATTTTCAGTTGTTTCCAAATTTTCAGTCTGTTCCATTTCTTCTTCAGCCATTTCCATGCTCTCTTCGAGTTCTTCTTCACTATCGACAAGATCCAGCCCGAAAGGGTCGTCTAGAAGCCAGTCAGGTTCAGATTTTTTTTTATTTTCAGTGATTGCAGTCACTGATTTGGATTTTTTTAAGGTTTCATCTGCGCCCTGATTGGCCAGTTGATCGGCCATTTCATTGCCAGGATGTCCAGCATGGCCTTTTACCCAGTGCCATTCAATATCCCGACCTTGGCAGGTGGCATCCAGTTTTTGCCATAGATCCGGATTTTTAACGTCTTTCCAGTTTTTCTTTTTCCAGCCATGAATCCATTCGGTAATGCCTTGTTTGACATAATTGGAATCGGTATAAATGACCAGCTTGGCATCTTTCGGACAGAACTGGATGCCTTCAATCGCCGCGGTCAGCTCCATGCGGTTATTGGTGGTATGATCTTCGCCACCGCAAATTTTGTGTTCCTTCTGTTCGGTAATTATGTACGCACCCCAACCGCCTAAACCCGGGTTGCCGCGACAGGCGCCATCAACATATAGCGTGATAGTGTGAGACATAAATTAAAATCCGATCAAAAAAGAACTTGCTGAAGCGGATATTGTATAACGCAAATACGCTTGATGCGTCTAGATGCACCAGTTTTTTTAATTTCTTGTAACATTTAACGTGAAATCGGGGTAAATTAATGCCTTGTGTCCACGACATGCTTCACTACAATGGCATATCTAAAAAATAAATTTATATACGAATTGTTTGGATTTCTTTATGTATAAACCAACCGCAATTTTGTGGCAGCCCGCATTACCAGCATTTTTAAAATTTTCTGTACTTGGAACGGCACTCGCTTCCTTGGGACTGACGGGCTGTTCATCTACACAAAGTGCGACCCAAAAAGCGTCAAGCAAGCAGGTTGGCTCACAATATCTAGATGCAAGCAGTTTGGATGGGCTGGAAGATTTACTTTCTGCAACGGATATGCGTGCGGTTGAAGGTGACCGTTTACTGATTTTGAAGCATGGTGATATCTGGAAACGGATGACCGTGGGTTTCAAGATGGATCTGAATACCTGGAATCCGCGTATTGATGCACAGCGTGGCTGGTTTATTTCCCGTCAGCCGTATCTGGACCGCCTGAGTGCCCGTGCATCACGTTATCTCTATTATACGGTGAAAGAAGCAGAGCGCCGTGGTATGCCTACGGAACTGGCTTTATTACCGATTATTGAGAGTTCTTATGACCCGGCGGCGACCAGTAGTGCAGCAGCGGCAGGTTTATGGCAGTTTATTCCGAGTACCGGCCGTATTTATGGTTTGAAACAAACCTCACTTTACGATGGCCGTCGTGATGTGGTGGAATCGACCCGTGCGGCTTATGAATTCTTGGGTAGCTTATATAACCAGTTTGGTTCGTGGGAATTGGCTTTGGCCTCTTATAATGCCGGTCCAGGCCGTATCCAGCAGGCGATTAACCGTAATAAGGCCGCAGGTTTACCTACCGATTACTGGTCCTTGAAACTGCCTCAGGAAACCATGAACTATGTGCCGCGTTTCCTGGCAGTTGCGCAGATTGTGAAAAATCCGGGTACTTATGGTGTGAGTTTGCCACCGATTGCCAACCGTCCTCACTTCCGTGAAGTGACTGTCGGTGCAGCCAATTTAAATGAGATCGCAGCGATTACGGGTTTAAGTCGTGCTGAACTGTATCAGCTTAACCCGGGACATCGTGGTGACCGTATTGATCCGGAAAGTCCACGCCGTATTTTGATTCCGGCTGACTTAAGTCCATCGATAGATGAAAAACTGAAAAAATTGCAATCTAGCTCAAGCGGCTTATGGGCAGGTACTGTCAGTAACTCGCCTAAAACGACCACTACAGTAACTCCAAAGCCAACTGTAGCACCAGCATCAACCAGTACCACCATCGTACCTGCCAAGCAGACTCCACCGGTGCTTGCAACTACGACTGCTAAGACTGCAACAGCAACTAAAGCTCCAACTGCGACCACAACACCTAAACCAGCTACGACTGCACCAGCAGCAGTGTCAACCACCACGACACCTAATCTAACTGCACAAACCACTAAACGGGTCAGTACTCCACGTGGTTCTGAAGCACTTGCTGAATTTGCTGCAAAAAGTGAATTGCCTATTCCAAGTGCGCCACGTATTCCAGTTGCTGTGACGCCAGTTGCTTCGGTGAAGCCTATCCAGGTCGAGCCACCAATTACCGCAGCTGAACGTCAGCAAATCCAGAAAGTGGTGTCAGCAGAAGAAATTAATAAAACCGTGGATGAGCTTTTACAACCTGTAGCAACTGCGGCTGAACAGGCACAGGTCATTGAAGAGCTGAAAGCACTGGCACCTGCAGGCACAGAAATTGTTGACCCTTATGATGGCAAGATCAAACTGACTGCAATTCAGACCAGTCAGTCTATTGCCGAGCAGCAGGGTAAGGAGCTGACCAAAGGATTCTCATATCCGAAAGAAGTCGCTGTAAACACCAGTGCAGATTCAGTTGAAGCTCGACTCAATCAGGGCAAAAACTATGTAAAAACTGATTCAGAAGTCGTGGTTGTGGCACCGAAAGGTAAGCGCAGTACCTATAAGGTTTTACCGGGTGATAATCTGGCATTGATTGCAGCCAAAAATGGCGTGAACTGGCGTGATGTCGCGAAATGGAACCAGATTGATCCAAACTCTACACTGTATGTAGGTACGACAATTTATCTCTATGATGCCAAGCCCGTACAGGAAGCACCGAAAGCCAAAGAGAAACCGGAAAGCTATGTGGTTCAAGCTAATGATTCTTTGACCAGTGTTGCCAGTCAGTTCAGCCTGAGCGTCAAACAGTTGGCTGATTATAATGATCTGAGTACGACCAGTGGTTTATTTGTGGGGCAAAAGCTTTCCCTGAAAGAAAGTACCAGCAAAGCGAAAGCTGAAGACAGTAAAAAAGCCGAAACTGCCAAAGTTCAGACCAAGTCCTATACCGTTAAACGTGGTGAGTATCTGAAATTGATTGCAGATCGCTACGCATTGTCGAATGCAGAACTTGCTGCACTAACTCCGGGTTTAACTGCGGGTAGCAGTTTGATGGTCGGACAGAAGATTAATGTTCCTCTTAATGAAGTTGAAGAACTGACTGCGAGCAGTAAGAAAACCGAAAAAGTCGAACAGAAGTTTGAGAACGTTAAGGTTGATCATACGCCAACAGAAAACTATCAGGTCAAACGTGGTGAAACCCTGTACAGCATTGCCAATCAAAGTAAATTGACGGTATCTGAACTGGCTGCGTTAAATGGCCTGTCTGCAAACAGCGGCTTACGCATTGGTCAAACCATCAAGATTCCAGCTGGTAGTCAGGTTCCTGACAGTTATACGGTTCAATCGGGTGATACGCTGACTGGGATTGCAGCAAAATATAATCTGTCGATGGATCAAATTGCCAACCTGAACAATATTTCTCGTAGTGCCAATCTGCGTGTGGGTCAGCATCTGAAATTATCTGGCA
Organism: Acinetobacter sp. YH12235; assembly: GCF_013417705.1. NCBI lineage: Bacteria > Pseudomonadati > Pseudomonadota > Gammaproteobacteria > Moraxellales > Moraxellaceae > Acinetobacter > Acinetobacter sp. YH12235. The sequence goes on from NZ_VPDL01000002.1 coordinate 136,442, forward strand.
GTCCTGAACCTGTGCAGGAAGTGGTCACCGAGACTCAGGAAAAGAATGTTAAATCAGATACTCACATCGTGAAATCTGGTGAAACCTTAAGCTCGATTGCCCGCCAATATCATCTGCAATTACGTTATCTGGCAGACTTGAATGGTTTGAATACCAATAGCAATGTGCGGATTGGACAGCGTTTAAAAATTAATGAAGATATTCAGATCGCCAAAAAAGAGCCGGTAGTGAAAGTCGCAACAAAATCTGCATCTTCTAAGGCGACAGAATCCTATACGGTAAAATCCGGGGAATCTCTGATTGCGATTGCCAATCGTGTAGGAGTACCCGTTACTGATCTGGCGAGCCTGAACAATCTTAGTCCACGTGCCGGTTTACGTGTGGGCCAAACGCTTCAGCTTCCAAAACTTGTCACTGAATACAAGGTGAAGCGTGGCGATACCTTGATCGGCCTGGCATCCCGTTATGGTATGGCAACCAATGAACTGGCAGAAATGAATGAACTGAAACCCAATACTCAATTGCGTATTGGTGATGTGATTAAGGTTCCAAACTAATTTCTGGATCGTGAAATTGTTTAATCCCGTCCATATCTTATGGATTCTTGCTGCCCCCTGGATCATCAGTTCCAGCGGGGCAGCAGTCATTACGACGCCTTATATTGCACTGCATAGTGTACCCAAATATGCACAGGCTAAATCTCTGCCTTATGCCAATCCGCAAGCGCCCAAAGGTGGCATTCTTATTCAGGCAGCCGATGGCAGTTTTAATAATCTGAACAGCATGAATGGTAAGGGCAATGTCACTGAAGGGATTAACTATATTTTTGACAGCCTCATGTCAAAATCCCTGGATGAACCCGGCGTTTATTATCCCTTGCTGGCTGAGAAAGTCAGTTTCGACCCAAAGCAGACTGCTTATATAATTTTCCATTTAAATCCTAAGGCCAGATTCAGTAATGGTCAGTCAGTGACGGCTAAAGATGTAAAATACAGTTTTGATCTGTACCAGACCCAGTCCAATTTTGGCTTACAGATGTATCTGGCAGATATTAAAAAAACCGAAGTCCTGTCACCTTCAAAAGTTAAGATTAGTTTTAAATCTCGCCATAATCCGGAAATGGCGATGATTGTGACGCAAATGCCGATCTATTCTCAGCAGGAGTGGCAAAAGCGCAACTTCAAGGACATTAACCTGAAACCGATCTTGGGTTCTGGGCCCTATGTGATTGAACGTATTGATGCAGGACGCAGTATTTCCTATAAACGTAATCCGCATTATTGGGGTAAAGACCTGCTGGCCAATCGCGGCCGTTATAATTTTGATCGCATACAGTATCGCTATTACCGTAGTCCGGAAATCAAGTTTGAGGCATTTAAATCTGGCCAGTTTACGCTGCATGAAGAAAAACAGGTCAACCGCTGGGTAAGTGATTATCGGTTTCCTGCGGTACAACAAGGCCAAATCAAAACCTATCGTTTTCAGCATCACAATCCGATTCCTACACAAAGCCTGATTTTTAATACGCGACGTCAGCCCTTTGCTGATATTCGCTTCCGGCAAGCTTTAACTCTGGCCTATGATTTTGAATGGCTAAATAAAGCCTTGTTTCATGGAGAATATCAGCGTCTGAACAGCTTTTTTAGTAATAGTGAACTGGCATCTACAAGCAAGCCGAGTGCTCAGGAGCTGGAAATATTACAGCCAAATTTATCAAAATTGCATCCGGTGCAACGTCAGGCGGTATTACAGGATTGGCATTATCCGCAATCAGATGCCTCCGGGTTTAACCGCAAAAATTTATTACAGGCGCGACAAATTTTATTGAATGCCGGTTACCGTTATCAGCAGGGGAAACTGGTGACTGCTCAAGGTCAACCTGTACAGATTGAATTTCTGTTGCATCAAGCTGAACAGCAGCGTCATCTGATGCCTTATCTACGGCATTTGAAACGTTTAGGAATTCAGGCTCACATTCGGATGGTGGAAACGGCTCAGTATTATGAGCGACTAAGAAATTATCAGTTTGATATGATTATGGATACCATGCCGCAATCGCTGACACCGGGGCAGGAACAGAAACAGTTTTGGGGCAGTGAGGCGGCACGTCAGCATGGCAATTATAATTATGCCGGTATTCAAAATCCGGTGATTGATCGGGTGATTGATCAGGTAGTTCAGGCACAAAGTCGTGAGCAGCTGATTTATAGTACCCGAGCTTTAGACCGTTTATTGCGAGCCGGTTATTATCATATTCCGACCTATGGTACGGGTGAATACTGGTATGCTTACTGGAATATGTATCAGCAGCCTAAAATCAAGCCCAAGCTTTCTGCGGGTATTGATTACTGGTGGGTGGATGCAGCTAAAGCCAGAAAAGTGGCACCATACTTAAAATATCGCTAGATTTCCAGCTTCGGGGAGTGCCATGAGCACTTATATCGTCAAACGTTTGCTTCTTATGATTCCGACATTATTGATGGTTCTACTGATCAATTTTGTAGTGATTCAGCTTGCGCCGGGTGGTCCAGTGGAACAGGCCATCTATCAGGCACAGCATGCGAATAATTTGGCGATTGGTGGCTTGCAGTATCAGGGACAGCAAGGCCTGACGCCCGAAATGCTGGAGCAGATCAAGATTCAGTATGGATTTGATCAACCGGTTCATTTACGGTTCTGGGAAATGTTAAAAAGCTATGCTCAGTTTGATTTGGGCCAGAGCTTTTTTAAAGGCCAAGCTGTGACTGAACTGATCTGGGAAAAACTGCCAGTTTCACTGTCTCTAGGTTTCTGGAGTACCTTGCTCATTTATCTGGTCTCTATTCCTCTTGGCATCCAGAAAGCCAAAAAGCATGGCAGTCTGTTTGATCAAACTACGTCTTTGCTGCTGGCTGTGGGCTATGCCATTCCAGCCTTTATCTTTGCTATTTTGCTGATTGTATTTTTTGCAGGTGGTTCCTATCTGCAATGGTTTCCTTTACAAGGGTTAAGCTCGGAAAATTTTGATGAATTATCTTTCTTTGGAAAAATTCGAGATTATTTCTCGCATATGGCTTTGCCATTGCTGGCCATGGTGCTAGGTGGTTTTGCACGGCTGACTTATCTGGTGAAATTTTCCTTTATGGAAGAACTCAGTAAACACTATGTACTGGCAGCAAAAGCGAAGGGACTACAGGAAAGGGCAGTACTCTATCGGCATGTACTGCGCAATGCAGTGCTGGTGTTGATCGCTGGATTGCCAGAAGCTTTGCTCGGTATTTTATTTGTCGGGAACCTGTTTATTGAAATCATCTTTAATCTGGATGGTTTGGGCATGCTGGGATTTGAAGCGATTCTGCAGCGGGATTATCCGGTCATTTTTGGAACTTTGTTTATTTTTACCTTATTGGGCTTGGTGCTGCGTTTGATCAGTGATGTGCTGTATCGGGTAATTGATCCCCGGATTCATTTCGATTCGCGAGGATTGAAATAATGTCACCAATGCTACGCGCCAGCCTGCAACGTTTTAAAAATAATAAAACCGGATTTGCCTGCTGCATTGCCTTTGTCATTATTTTTATCTTGTCACTTGGTGCTGAGCTGATCGCTAACGATAAGCCTTTACTGATCAAGTATGAGGACTCCTATTATCTGCCAGTAATAAAGTCATATCCTGAAACGACTTTTGGGGGTGTCTTTGAAACTGAAGCCGAGTATCAAGATCCTGCGGTACAGCAGCTGATTAATGCCAAAGGCTGGGCAATCTGGCCGGTGATCCGCTTCGGCTATGACACACCCAATTTGGCACTCGATATTCCAGTACCTTCACCTCCAAGCAGGCAAAATTGGCTAGGAACAGATGATCAGGGACGGGATGTGCTGGCACGGATTCTATATGGCTTGCGTATTTCCTTGCTGTTTGGCTTTGCACTGACTTTGCTGTCGGCAGGATTAGGTGTGCTGGTCGGTGCAGTTCAAGGCTATTATGGTGGCTGGATTGACCTGATCGGGCAACGTGCACTTGAGGTCTGGAGCAGCCTGCCGATGCTGTTTATGGTCATGATTCTGGTCAGTGTGTTTAGTCCGAATATTTACTGGCTATTTGTGATCATGCTATTTTTTGGCTGGACCACACTGGTGTCGATGGTGCGCGCTGAATTTTTACGGGCCAGAAATCTGGAATATGTCTGGGCAGCGAAAAGTATTGGTGCAGGGCATGGCCGGATCATGTTCAGGCATATTTTACCCAATGTGATGGGTTCCAGCCTGTCACAACTACCTTTTATGCTGACTGCCAATATTAGCGCACTAACTGCACTGGACTTTTTAGGTTATGGTTTGCCACCCGAAACCGCTTCTCTAGGTGAATTATTACTGCAGGGTAAAAATAATCTCAATGCGCCGTGGTTGGCTTTATCCGGGTTTCTGACTTTAGCCATTGTCTTGTCTTTACTCATCTATATCGGTGAAGCCATCCGGGATGCTTTCGATCCCAAAATTTAAAATGATTTTTTAAGACTGATTTAATATCTACAAATAAAATTTGTATCCATTTGACAATATGAATTGTCAATTATGGCAAGTTAGGTTATAACACATACAAAATAAGATAAACATTTCAGGAAAGTACATGACACAATTGGCCGATTCCATCCAGATCCGTAATACCCAGTTTAAAAACCGTATCATTAAAGGTGCCATGAGTGAGGCGTTGGCCAATGATGCAGGCCAACCCAATCAGGCCCATTTAAAGTTGTATGAGGCTTGGGCCAAAGGTGGTTTAGGCTGTGCGATTACGGGTAATGTCATGGTGGATTTTCGTGCCAAGAATGAACCCGGTGTAGTGGTAGTAGAAACTGAACGTGACCTGGAAAAGTTAAAAGCTTGGGCGAATGTCGGCAAACGTCATGGCATGGTGCAACTGGTACAGTTATCTCATCCTGGACGTCAGTGCCCAAAAGGCTTGAATAAAGAAACCGTAGCACCTTCAGCTGTACCTTTTAGTCCAGCATTGGCGATGAGTTTCGGTACGCCACGTGAACTGCGTGAAGATGAAATTTTAGATATTATCCAGCGCTTTGCGACTTCAGCTGCCATTTGCGAAAAGGCGGGATTTGAAGGCGTGCAGTTACATGGGGCGCATGGTTATCTAATTAGCCAGTTTTTATCGCCCCTGACCAATAAGCGCCAAGACCAGTGGGGTGGCAGTATTGAAAACCGCAGCCGATTCTTGCTAGAGGCTTATAAGGCAGTGCGTGCAGCAACTTCAGAGAATTTTATCATTTCAGTGAAATTAAACTCGGCAGACTTTCAGCGCGGTGGCATTAGTGAAGAAGACGTGATTTATGTCTTTAAGGCGATGGATGCAGTCGGGATCGATATGATTGAAGTTTCTGGCGGAACCTATGAAGCACCTGCAATGGCCGGAGTAAAAGCAGAGAAACGTAAAGCATCAACGGTTGCCCGCGAAGCCTATTTCCTCGATTTTGCCGAAAAGATCCGTCAGGAAGTTAATTGTTATTTAATGGTGACGGGGGGCTTCCGTACCGCAGTGGGTATGAATGCAGCCCTTGACAGCGGCGCATGTGATTTTATCGGTATTGCACGTCCATTTGCGGTCGAGCCTGATCTGGGTAACCGTCTGGTGGCTGGACAGGATGTACGTTATGCAGTGGAGAAAATTAAAACCGGTATTCCAATGATCGATAAAATGGCGATTATGGAAATCATCTGGTATGCCGCACAATTTAAAGAAATTGCCAAAGGTAATCGACCAAATCCAAAACTGTCGCCTTTAAAGGTATTTTTAAATTACGTAAAAGGTAATGTGAAAGCTGTGATTAAAGGTCAGATCAATTCACGTAAATCGGCTTAATTTGTATAATGCATTGAAGCAAAAACAGGGCATATAAAATGCCCTGTTTTTTTATGAATGACCTTTTTAAGAATAAGTCATGGCTTGAGTCTGAAAAGGGAAGAGCAACTGAGAAAGCTGACGTGTTGCCCACAAGCCCACTTCCTGATGATGCATATGCGGTGCCACATAAGGAATCAACAGATCAATCTTCTGTTCGGCAGCAGCACAGCGATTCAGACGGCTTTTCAGTTGATGGATCTGTTGCTGGTCGATACGGTTCAACACCGGTTCCATCTGGTTATGTACTTGAGATCTGCTACGTGATGACAGACGAGCGGCAAAAGTCTCACCTTGAATCCAGTCTTTGATAATCTGTTTTTCAGTCGCATTAAATACACCAAACATTTTGCCATCTGGATCATCAATCATTTTCCAGAACCGGCTTTGTTCTACAGGTGCATCTTTTACAATCCAGCCTTTTTCAAGCATGACTTTCAAGAAGTCCTTAATCTGTGCCGGATCGGATAACCACTCATTAATGGTCTTGCCACTAAACTGGCATTTCTGGTTATGGATATATTGTCCAATCAGCGCTTTGTTCTGAAACACTTTCAAAGCCAGTTTTTCGGTATCCAGTTGCTTGATGATCTGGGTAGAACTTTTACCAATGTCATTCAGCACATAACCTTTTTTAATCAGGTCTAAATACTGAACAGGATCTTCAGCGAGTGCATACTGATCTAAATACGCTTGCAGCGATTTTTGTGCATGACCGTTGTGAGCATTATCAATAGTAATATGTACATTGAAATAATGTGGATCAAGACCGAGTTCAGATAATTCATAATTGGTAATTAACAGGTGTAAGGGCAGCTGCTCATAACCCAGATTGAAACCAATTACTAACGGCAGATATTCTGGCGGCGCATAGGCCAAAGCCAGCTGCACGGCTGCTTGTTCATAATAGCTGGCATCCAGTTGCTCAGCATAGCTGTTCAGCTCATAATGATTCAGCAAGTCCTGATACATGGTGACATGATTGGCACGGGTATGACCCATGCCTAGTTCTTCCAGATAGATATAAATCAGGTCTTTGGTTTCCGGACGATTCCAGTTTTGCACAGTTGAATACAGCCATGAGCCGTCTACCAGTTTTACAGGTGCGACTTTGGCCAGGAACTCAAATGCATGTGACACAGTCGGGAAGTATTCACGTCCTTGCTGCTGTCTACGCCGCTCTACATAAGACTGGAAGATTGCGCAGGTTTGGTGGTGCTGTTCCAAAAAATGTTGCTCTACATGTCTGGGTTGATCCAGCCATTCCAGCCCAGCCACATCAACTTGCTGGATTAAATCTCTTAAATAGTTCTCAGCCTGTTCGGTCTTTACTGCCGTCGAAATCTGTTGATCTTGAAAGAAGTTGACCCAATCTTTAAAGTTATTAAATTGATGATTATGATTTTTAATAGATGATTCAGGCGAACTTAACTTTGTACTGACGAACATAATCTGATCCTTGCAGATATATTATGCTTTCTACCTTAACGGCATGCTTATACCACCGGTGTTGATTTTTTGTTCGGATTTATAGTGCGATTGCTGTAAATGAAAATGAATGGATAACGAGTTGAAGAGAAATGTAAAAGAATAAGATTTTTGAATGAATTATTTATAAACAAATAAAATTGCAATCGAGACAATTTGATCAAACGTTAAAAACAGGAATGAAGGAACAAGCAAAAAAACAAATAATAAAAAAGCCCAAGTCATCATGCTTGGGCTTTTTTATGAGAAGTTAATTAAATTAACCATCTCGAATATGGCGTCCCTACGGGGATTCGAACCCCGGTTACCGCCGTGAAAGGGCGATGTCCTAGGCCTCTAGACGATAGGGACTTAATAAAATATTACTTCTGAAATTGGCGTCCCTACGGGGATTCGAACCCCGGTTACCGCCGTGAAAGGGCGATGTCCTAGGCCTCTAGACGATAGGGACGTTTCAGAGGTGGGCGTATATTAGGGTGAAAACAGGGGGGTGTCAAACGCTTTTCCAGAGTTTTTTGGAAATTTTCTTTTGAGTGCATAAATTTAAAACAATATTAGCAGAATACTTGAAAAATGCAGGATTTAGGCCGGATTTTTAAGCAATTCCAGAATGGCTTCAACAACCTGAGGATGCAGTAAATAGCCAGTAATATCATGTGGACGGTGAATATGCGTACGAATGCCATGATTGATGATTTCAGGTTCAAACTTGAATGGCGGTTGGGTAAGCGGAATGGCGGTGAGATAATCATCCGTTGAGTAGAAATTGATCCAGTCGCCTTTAATTGCCTTAGGTCGTACCACCGGCTGTGCCAAGCTGGATTGAATCACCTGAAAAGCTAATGGTGAACCTAAAGTAATAAAACGCTGTACATTCAGTTCAGGGTGCTGGATGAGATGATTATAGGCAATCACACTTCCTAAAGAATGAGCAATGACAATGCAAGGTTTGCGACCACTCAGTTGTCGGGCAATTCTTTCATGTACTTCCCTCATGAAATCAGGATTATCGAGATAAAGATAAGTTTCAATCAGAAATCTCTGCAACAGATTGCGATGCAGAGTGGGAAAATAATTGAGCAATAAGGCAAAATCCCGAAGCGCCACATTCCTGCCGAGGGCGGTAAAATAATTGAATTTCTGTCTGAAATCCATGGTATCACTTGGGCTGGGTTGGGCGAAATCGGTAATTGTGGGCCTACGCCAACCAGGACGTGGAACAGGGGCGGGAAGCTGAGGTTGAGCAGGCTTGCGAAAAGGAAAGCTAGGCCATTCCTGGGGCATCAGGGTGCCAGCTTCTAGAATATTACGGACGTTATAACGTGAAAGCAGATCGCCATAAAATGGAATACGAATGTGGCGTTTTAAATAACTAAATCTGGCATCTTGTTGATGTTTGCGCATCCCTTTTTGAAGTATATGGAGCCAGCGCTGGCGGATGGAGGCAGCGCTATGATGTTGCTGATTCATTCCATGAATAAAAATAACTTTCATCGACACCCCACTGAGTTCGATAGAATTATATTTACAGTATAGAAAATATTAACGTAGCAAAAGCAGCGCTTTTTGTGGTGTTAATGTGTAAATTATCTTTGATAAAACAATAATTAACAGACATATGTATATTTATAAAAGAGTCATAAATAAACCACAAAATGAGTAGGTATGAATAAAGAATTTTACTCAGCAGAAAAATAATGCAAAGGAAATAGTAAAATTAAATCTGTAAATTAAGATGCTTTTTAGAGTAATTCTAGCAGGGCTTCGATGACTTCCGGATGCTGGACATAGCCATCAATATCATGCGGATGATAAATTGAAGTACGAATCTCCCGATTGATAATTGCCGGCTGAAACTGAAAAGGCGGTTCTGATAATGGAAAGGCAGTTAAAAAGTCATCACTGCAATAAAAATTAATCCAGTCACCTTTAATAGCTTCTGGCCGATGAACAGGCTGGGGCAAATGTTCCTGAATGACCCGGAAAGCCATTGGTGATCCCATGCTGATAAAACGCTGTACATTCAGTTCCGGGTGCAAAAGCAGATAATGATAGGCAATCACACTTCCTAAAGAATGAGCCATTAGGATACAGGGTTTATCGCCATGCAGTTGCTGGCCAATTCGCTGATGCACCTGCTGCATGAATGTGGAATTTGCCAGATAAGAATAGGTTTCAATCAGAAATTTTTTGATCAGCGTATCATGCAGGCGAGGGAAATGATTCAGTAAGATCACAAAATCCCGTAATAGAGTATTCCGGCTTAATGTGCTAATAAACTTCAGCTTCTGGTTAAAGGTCATGGCATCCTCAACCCTTAGCTCGGGAATTTCACAAATTTCAGGTGAATATTGATTGAGATGGGGGGGTGGCTGGGATTTAACTGGCTGATGGAAGGGAAAGCGAGGCCAGTCTTGTGGCATCAAGGTGCTGGCATTTAGCACATTATGTAAATGATGACGGGACAGCAAGTCACCATAAAAAGGAATACGGATATGCCGTTTCAGATAAGCAAAATGTGCCTGTTGATGTGACTGTTCCAGACCGCGTTTTAGCAGACTGAGCCAGCGTTGACGCAGGGAGGCAGAGCTGAATTTCTGCTTGTTCATGCCATGAATATAAATAATTTTCATCGACACACCACGCTGGCTGCCTAGAACATTTTCAGTATAAATAAAAAAGAGCAGCCGAAGCTGCTCTTTTGGTCATTTTAATGTTTAAGCATTTTTGTGATAGAACTTGTAGTAGCTGGCATAGCACAGTGCAATAAATACCAGACAGCCAAAGAAACTGATACGCATGCTCGGATCAAACACCATACTGATACAGGTAATCAGACAGAACAGAAAACCCAGAATCGGTACGATCGGGAATAATGGCGCAGCAAAATCAAGATCCTTCGCTGTTTTACCCTGTTTGTACCATTCACGGCGGAAGTTGAACATGCTGAGACAGATGCTCATCCAGACCACTACCATGGTAAATGCTGCAATACCTAGCAAGTTAGTGAAGATAGTTTCCGGTGCGAACTGTTCAGACAGCAAACCAGGCATACCGCCAATCATGGTGACAATGACTGCAATATAAGGTACACCACGCGCATTTAGGCGTGAAAATACCGCTGGTAACTGTTTACTGTAAGACAATGACCACATCATACGGGATGCAGCAAATAGACCTGAGTTAGCAGCAGATAGCAATGCTGTGATAATCACAAAGCGGATAATATCTTCGGCATAAGGAATACCGATATGCTGGAATACTGTCACGAATGGGCTGCTACTGACACCTTCAGCTGCCAGACCTGCTTCCTGATGCGGAAGAAGGGAGGTCACCACAATAATCGTACCTACAAAGAAAATCAGTAAGCGGAAAATTGCAGTATTAATCGCTTTCGGTACATTTTTGGCCGGATCTTTTGTTTCACCCGCAGCCACACCAATCAGTTCTGTGCCAGAGAAAGCAAAGTTTACAATCAGCATGGTGGTGAAGATTGGGAACAGACCTTCGGGGAACCAGCCTTGAGCTGTCAGGTTACTGAATAGCGGGGCAGCTTCCTGTCCTTGATAGCTTACTACACCAAAGATAGCGAGTAGGCCAAGCAGGATAAAGGTCACGACAGTAACAACTTTAACCAGTGCCAGCCAGAATTCAGATTCAGCAAACCAGCGAGTGGAAATCATATTCAGTGCGAATACGAAAGCACCAAAAATCAGTGTCCACATCCACATGGAGCTATCCGGGAACCATTCCTGCATTAATAAAGCTGCAGCGGTAAATTCAGTTCCCAAGGTCACTGACCAGGTCAGCCAGTATAGCCAGGTAATGGTGTAGCCAGTCCCTGGTCCAATATAGCGTTTGGCATAGGCGCCAAATGAGCCAGATTCGGGCATATGAACGGCAAGTTCACCCAGACATAGCATAACCATGTAAGCGATGATCCCGCCAAGGAGATAAGCAAGAATGGCACCTACAGGCCCCGTTTGTGCAATGACTTCACCCGAACCTAAAAATAGGCCTGTTCCGATTGCGCCGCCAAGCGAAATCATGACCAGATGTCGAGTACTCATAGCGCGTTTTAAAGGCGCAGAATTGCCCTGATGCGTAGCATCATTCGGAGATGAGTGCATAGGAGTCAAAAAAATAAAAGAATGAAGCGGGTTATTGTAGTGAAAAACTACAAATCTGCAACGTATTAATATGGATTATGTATAAGACTTGATCGTGAGCGATCAGATAATGGCGTCCCTACGGGGATTCGAACCCCGGTTACCGCCGTGAAAGGGCGATGTCCTAGGCCTCTAGACGATAGGGACGTTGCGAGGTGATGGCTATATTAAGGACTAAGCCGGACTTTGTCAAAAGAGTTTTTACTAAAATGTATTTAACAGTTTAAACATTAGGCAAAACAAAAACTTTATTTTATTAAGATATTATTTTCTGAACGGATTTACCTGATATGAAAAAATAAACCCAATCGGAATTGGGTTTATTAAAGAAATTATTTCAGTTCAAAAGTTTAGAACTTAAGCTTTTTGATGATAAAGCCAGTAATAACTTGCATAACATGCTGCCATAAACAATAAACAGCCAATAAAACCAGAGAGCATTTCAGGGTCAGCTGCCATACTCAGACCGGTTGCAGTACAAGTTACAAAACCTAGAGTGGGAACTAAGGGGAACCAAGGTGTACGGAATTTTAGTTCAGAGACGCTATGACCAGACTTCAGCCATTGGCGACGGAAATTAAACTGGCTCCAGCAGATACTCATCCAGACAATCACCATGGTAAAAGCGGCCACGCCCATCAGGTTTTTAAAGATGACATCTGCACCAAATTGTTCAGAGAGCAGACCAGGCAAACCGCCAATCATGGTGACCCAGACTGCTACATAAGGTACGCCGGATTTACTGACTTTAGCAAACAGTCGCGGTAACTGATTTTGTGAAGACAATGCCCACATTATACGTGAAGCCGCATAAAGACCAGAGTTTGCAGTAGAGAGCAGCGCCGTAATAATCACAAAACGGATAAAGTCTTCCGCATATGGAATACCCATCTGGGTAAACACGGATACAAACGGACTGCTGCTTAAGCCACCATGACCACCGACCTGTAGACCGGCATCGGTATAAGTTAGCAAGGAACTGATGACGATGATGGTACCGACAAAGAAAATCATCAGACGCCATACCGCTGCATGAATTGCTTTCGGTACATTTTTCTCAGGATTTTCGGTTTCACCGGCAGCGATCCCGATCATCTCGGTACCATTAAAGGCAAAGTTCACGATTAGTAATGTGGTGAATAACGGAATTAAACCATTTGGCAGCCAGCCATGTTCAGTCAGATTGCTGAACAGCGGTGCGGATTCATAACCTTGGAATGGAATAAAGCCAAAGATACAGCCAAAGCCCAGAATAATGAAAATCAGTACAGTCGCAACTTTAACCAGTGACAGCCAGAATTCTGATTCAGCAAAGGTATGGGTTGAGCTTAAATTGGAGAGCAGTACACCTGCAGCAAAGATCAATGTCCATAACCAGATCGAAGTTTGGGGAAACCATTCCTGCATCAGAATCGCAGCGGCAGTAAATTCGGTACCCAAGGTGGCTGACCAGCCGAGCCAGTACATCCAGGACACCATATAGCCTGTACCCGGCCCAATATAATGGGTTGCAAAGGCACCAAAAGAACCAGACACGGGTAAATGTACGGCCAGTTCACCGAGGCAGAGCATTACCATATAGGCGATCAAGCCACCAATAATATAGGCCAGTACTGCGCCTAAAGGTCCAGCTTGTGAAATCACTTCACCGGAACCCATAAACAGGCCGGTACCAATAGCGCCACCAAGGGAAAGCATGATCAGATGACGTGTGCCCATGGCACGTTTTAACGACGGAGTTTGACCCTCAACAGACGAATGCTGTGAAGGTGGAGAGGGAGATTGCATAGCTCAATTAAAAGGAGAGATTTAAAAAAAGTATTTTAGTTTTAATTATGTGAAATATCACATAAATTGGAATTTCCTCATAAAGTTCTTCTTTTAATTTAAAAAATAAATATTTGCAAAGCCTCTTAAAAACTAGTGATCGGGAGTCTGGTATTGCTCAGTCGGTGTTTTTTCAGCAGGCGTAGTTTCTGCTCGGTTCTCAGCAGTTTTATCATCGCGACTGATCACATAAATATAAAGCGCTGAAGGTGCCAGAATAAGTAAAACAAGCAGGATTTTCTTTAGCATGGGAAAATTGATCAAAACCTAACATCAACTTGATTATAGCCTAAGCAAACGAGAAAGGGCACTAAACTCAGTCAATCGGAATTTATAAAATAGTATTGAAAGCAATAATAAGAAAAAGAGTTTTCTTGAAAAAATGAAAGAAGAGAAGGATAAATAAGATGGCGTCCCTACGGGGATTCGAACCCCGGTTACCGCCGTGAAAGGGCGATGTCCTAGGCCTCTAGACGATAGGGACGTTTAGAAGATGGCGGTATCTTATTGATCCGCCACCAAAGTGTCAAGCAGGTGAGGTGCGAGTTTGTTTAAAATATAGCAAAACAGTTCCGCAGTCTTTTGCGTATCGTATAACGCAGAGTGTGCTTCTTTGCCATCAAACTCAATACCGGCCTGAATACAAGATTTAGCCAGAACCGTTTGACCAAACATCACCGCACTTAAAGTCACGGTATCAAACACAGAAAAACTGTGAAACGGATTCTGGTTTTTGGTTCCGGTACGGGCAATTGCTGCCTGTACAAAGCCCAAATCAAAATGCGCATTGTGACCGACCAAAACGGCATGCGTACAATTTTGCTGACGACGCACTTCATTGACCGATTTAAAAATACGTTTTAACGCGGTTTTTTCATCTTCAGCCATTGCGATCCGCATCGGATTTGACGGGTCAATCCCGATAAATTCCAAAGAGCGGCGATCCAGGTTGGCACCTTCGAAAGGATTGATATGTGCGTGGTAAGCTTCACCGGGCACAAACTGGCCATCTTCATTATAAACAATAGGAATGGCCGCAATTTCTAACAAGGCATCAGTCTGTGCATTAAAGCCTGCTGTTTCAACATCGACAACAACAGGCAAAAATCCACGGAAACGCTGACCAATGACTGGAAGAGTTTCATTTGTCACATTTTTCTCCATTGAATGGTTTTTCCTGCATATAGCGGAACGATTTGTTCACCATCCAAGTAGTCTAGACTTTCAGGAATAACTTGATCTTCTTTGACCAGCGTAATGGTTTTGGTATTACGTGGGAGGCCGTAGAAATCTGCACCAAAGTGGCTGGCAAAACCTTCTAGGCGGTCGATTTTACCTACTTGATCAAAGGCCTGAGCATATAACTCAATTGCAGTCGGAGCACTATAGCATCCTGCGCAGCCACACGCATTTTCTTTGGCATTTTTTGAGTGCGGTGCACTGTCGGTGCCTAAGAAAAATTTAGGATTACCGCTCGTTGCCACTTCAAGCAACGTTTGCTGATGCGTCTGACGTTTTAAAATTGGCAGACAATAGAAGTGCGGCTTGATCCCACCAACCAGCATATCATTACGGTTAAACAGTAAATGCTGGGGGGTAATAGTCGCAGCCACATTACGATCCTGTTCCAGTACGAAATTAGCTGCCTCGCTGGTAGTAATGTGTTCCAGAACCAGTTTCAGTTTCGGGAACTGTTTTAGTAATGGTGCTAAGACTTCATCAAGGAAACGTTTTTCACGGTCAAAAATATCGACATGATTATGCGTCACTTCACCGTGCAGCAATAAAGGCACCTGATGCTCTTCAAGCTGTTCAATGACTGAATATACTTTACGAATGTCGCTTACACCGCTATCCGAGTTGGTGGTTGCGCCAGCAGGGTAAAGTTTAATAGCATTGACATGCTCAGAATCTTTAATCTTTTTGACTTCACTTGGAGAGGTATTATCTGTGAAATACAGCACCATGCGTGGATCAAAATCGCTACCTTCAGGAACATGCGCCATAATACGTTCACGGTAGCTTAATGCTTCTTCCACAGTTTTAACCGGTGGAACAAGGTTCGGCATACAGATTGCGCGGGAAAACTGTTTGGCTAGATCAGGAACGGTGCGTTGCAGAGCGAGACCATCACGCAGGTGGGCATGCCAGTCGTCTGGCTGGAGAAGGGTAATCGTATTCAAGGCGAATTCAATCGGAGAAATAAAACAAATGATAATGCATCTATGCCCAAAATGGTAACGAGAAATATATACAAAATAAGGGATATCTATAAATTAATTTATAAAAGTATGATATTTTAAAATTAATAAAAAAATTACATAAATACTTGGCAATGGAATACAAGTACAATCTAGCAAAATTGCAAGATGAAAAAGAAAAAATAGAAGAATTAATCACACGGCAAAGTCAGCGTGTAGGCTCGGTTTTCCCTCAGAATCTGGAACAGGAGTTCTGGAGCAAAAACCTGGAGCGAGCACGTAAACATGTCGAAAAATATGTCTGGGCAGGTGTACTGACCTATTTTATTTTTCTGCTGGTCATGGTTCCGACCGACTACTGGATTATCGATTCACAATATTTCGTACAAGATTTTGTGCGCTGTATGTTGGGGCTGATCAATGGTAGTCTCGCTTTACTTGCTTTTTATTTCTTCTCCTGTCTACCTAAAATCAAACGCTTTTTTCCGCAGGCTTCCATGCTGCTGATGTTCTGGATGATAGTCTCGACCTCCTATCTGACCATGTCCATTCAAACAGTAAGCTTGCAACATCAGTCGATGGCGATCATCACCATTATCTACATCCTGGGGTATATTCTGACCGGAGTAAAACCTTTACAGATGTTAATCACGGGGTTGTTTGCCGCACTTTGTACGGTCTGGCTGTTATCCATGTTATCGATCGATTTTAATGCACTGGTCTTGGGGCGGATTCTGATCGGCAGTAGCCTATTGGGATGTGTGATTAGTTATATGCTTTTTGCCCGTGAGCGAATGATTTTTCTCTATACTATGCGGGCCAGAATCAGTGAGAAAATTCAGCGGATTCATACCACAGAATTACTGCATTTAAGCCAGCATGATGAACTGACCAAAATCTCTAATCGACGAACTTTCGATGAAACACTGGATATCTTTTTTGAACGTTCCCGTCGTAATCAGCATGCCTTGGCGATTTTGTTTATCGATGTCGATCACTTTAAAAACTATAACGATTTTTATGGACATCAAAAAGGGGACGATGTCATTTCCAGTATTGCCTTTACCATTAAAAATGCGATCCGGCATATGGACTTTGTGGCCCGTTATGGTGGTGAAGAGTTTGTCGTGCTGCTTCCGGAAACCGATGCGCATGGCGCCTATGCAGTGGCTTCCAATATCTTTAATGCAATTGAGCGTCTGGAAATTCCACATGAGAAATCTGGTGTAGCTAACCATATCACCATCAGTTTGGGCATTACCGTTTATCGTGGTGAATACTTCATTGATAAGGATGCTTTGTTGGGAATTGCCGATCAGGCGTTGTATCGGGCCAAACAGCTAGGACGGAATCAGATTTATTATCAGTCGATCCGCACTGCAAATCCAAACAGTGTGAATGTCTAAATCGAATCTATAAAAAAACCGCTCAGATGAGCGGTTTTTTTGACTTTAACAAACTTATTTGTTTTTGTCTTTTAATTGAGGTACTGCAGAACCTGTACCTACTGCGAGTAAGCCAGAATCTGTATAGATACCCAGTTTCGCACGTGTATCTGTGATATCCAGGTTACGCATAGTCAACTGACCGATACGATCCGCTGGAGAGAACATAGAATCACCTTTCTCCATAGTCAAACGCTCAGCTTCATAAGTGAGGTTAGGAGATTCAGTGTTCATGATGGTGTAGTCATTACCACGACGCAGTTCTAAAGTCACAGTACCAGTGATAGCTTTAGCTACCCAACGCTGTGCAGTTTCACGAAGCATCAATGCTTGAGAATCGAACCAGCGACCTTGGTACAGAAGACGACCCAAACGAAGACCGTTGATACGGTATTGTTCGATGGTATCTTCGTTATGAATACCAGTGACCAGACGTTCATAAGCGATGTGAAGAAGGGCCATACCCGGAGCTTCGTAGATACCACGAGATTTCGCTTCGATGATACGGTTTTCGATCTGATCCGACATACCTAGACCATGACGGCCACCAATACGGTTCGCTTCAAGAATGAACTCAACTGGATCTTCGATACGTTGACCATTGATTGCAACAGGGAAACCTTCTTCAAAAGTAATCGATACTTCTTCAGGTTTGATTTCAACTTCTTCTTTCCAGAATGCAACGCCCATGATTGGATCAACGATTTTGATACCGGCATTCAGGTATTCAAGATCTTTGGCTTCGTGAGTCGCTCCCAACATGTTTGAGTCAGTTGAGTAAGCTTTCTCTTTTGACATTTTGTAGTCAAAGCCATTGTCGATCAGGAACTGTGACATTTCTGCACGGCCGCCTAGTTCGTCAATGAAAGTCTGGTCTAACCAAGGTTTGTAGATTTTCAGGTTAGGGTTAGTCAACAGACCGTAGCGGTAGAAACGCTCGATGTCGTTACCTTTATAAGTAGAACCGTCACCCCAGATGTTCACGTCATCTTCTTTCATTGCAGTTACCAGCATGGTACCTGTTACTGCACGGCCAAGAGGAGTCGTGTTGAAGTATGGAACGCCACCTGTAGAAATGTGGAACGCGCCACATTGAATTGCAGCAATACCTTCTAATGCAAGCTGTAAACGGCAGTCGATCAAACGTGCTTTTACTGCGCCATAAGCCTCAGCTTTTTTTGGAATCGCATCGTAATCGTCTTCGTCTGGCTGACCCAAGTTTGCTGTATAAGCATAAGGTTCAGCGCCTTTTTGTTTCATCCACAAAAGAGCTGCAGAAGTATCTAGACCGCCAGAAAAGGCAATACCAACTTTTTTGCCTACTGGGACATTCTGCAAGATAGTTGCATTATCAGACATTGTTCATCCTAATGATATGAAATAGGCACGCCAGAAGTGGTGGCCTGAAAAAACACATATTGCATCAATTGTATCATTATTTTATTTAGGTTTGCTTTAGAAAAGAAAAACTCGTTTCAAAATCTTGATTCAATAGGCTTAGATAATCATAAAATTACCGTATTTTTGACAAACGCTTAAAAAATAGGAAAATCTGGGAAGATTCAATAACATCATTAAGAAAAAACATCTTTAGGATAGCCCTCATGAGCCCGAATATTCCTCCTTTACCTAATCTGCAACCGGCTGCCAAAAATGAAACCCTGTCGATTGTGCATGGAATCTATGCCGGTTTGCTGGTTTTTAGTACGGTTGCATTTTTATATCTGGAATATCAGCAGTCGACGATTTCCATGCTGAGTCTGGGTATTGTGTTGCTACTTTTAGCTGTGCTGATTGTTTTGAATATTCAGACCTGTCTCAAGGTCAAACAGGGCAATGGTTCAGGACGCACCTTGTCCAGAATTATGGCGATCCTTATGCTGCTCAGTTTTCCTATTGGTACAGTACTCGGAGTAATTGCGTTATGGAAATCCAGTAAAAATCAATGGCAGCAATAAATCCATCACTCAGGTACGGCATGAATATCACAATTGGTATTTGTGCCTGAGAAAGCGGACCTGATAGTCATAAAAAGCCCCTGAAAATCAGTTAAAGTACATTTATAAGATTTAAGCTTTTAGCCAAATAAGAATCAGGGATATTTTATGACAACGACGCGCTATGCAAATATTTTAAAACCATTACATCTGGGTTTCACCACGATTAAAAACCGTGTGGTGATGGGATCAATGCATACGGGCTTGGAAGATCGTTTTTATAATTATCCTAAACTGGCCGCTTATTTTGGTGAACGTGCCAAAGGTGGTGTGGGTCTCCTGATTACTGGCGGGATTTCACCGAATCGTCAAGGCTGGTTATTGCCTGCTGGTGGAACCATGAATACCTTGGGCGATATTGCACCGCACCGACTGGTTACGCATGCCGTGCATAAGCATGGGGCCAAGATTCTGTTGCAGATTTTGCATGCCGGACGTTATGGCTATCAGCCTTTTGTGGTATCTGCCAGTCCGATCAAATCGCCAATTTCACCTTTTAAACCACGTCAGATGTCTGAAAACCAGATTCTGGATACGATTCAGGACTATGTTAAAACTGCAAAACTGGCTAAAAAAGCGGGTTATGACGGCGTGGAAATCATGGGCTCTGAAGGGTATTTGATTAACCAGTTTTTAAGCCGTCATGTCAATCAGCGTACTGATCGCTGGGGCGGAGAAATTGAAAACCGCATGCGTTTTGCAGTGGAAATTGTTAAAGCGATTCGTGCTGAAATTGGTGAAAGATTTATTATCTGTTTCCGTTTGTCCTTGCTAGATCTGGTGCATGATGGCAATACTATGCAGGAAGTGATTACCGTCGCTAAAGCATTAGAGAAGGCTGGAATAACTTTACTCAATACTGGTATTGGCTGGCATGAAGCGCGTATTCCGACGATTGTCACTTCTGTTCCTCGTGCTGCATTCGTAGATTACACCGCAGAAGTCAAAAAGCATGTTGCTGTTCCAGTCATTGCATCGAACCGGATCAATATGCCAGAAACTGCTGAAGCAATTTTGGCATCGGGTCAGGCAGATATGGTGCAAATGGCACGCCCGTTATTGGCAGATGCATTTTGGGTGAATAAGACAGCAACCAATCGAGTTGATGAAATTAATACCTGTATCGCCTGTAATCAGGCCTGCCTGGATCATACCTTTAAAAATAAACGTGCTACCTGTCTGGTGAATCCACGTGCCGGCTATGAAACCGAACTGGTTTATGTCAAAACCAAAAAACCTAAAGGCATCGCCGTGGTAGGTGGTGGAGTGGCAGGTTTATCCGCAGCTACAGTCGCAGCTAGCCGCGGTCATGATGTGACTTTGTTTGAAGCCACTAATGAAGTGGGTGGGCAATTTAATCTGGCCAAAGTAATTCCAGGTAAAGAAGAATTCCATGAAACCATTCGCTATTTCAAAGTACAACTGGAAAAAACCGGGGTAGATGTCCGTTTAAATACTCGAGTGAATCGGGAGCAACTGGAACGCGAAGGTTTTGATGAAGTCATTGTGGCTACGGGCGTTGTTCCGCGTGAATTGAAAATTACCGGTAGTGATGCACCTCAAGTCCTGTCTTATGCTGAAGTATTGCGCGGCGCACCAGTAGGAGATCGTGTCGCTGTCATTGGTGCCGGAGGAATTGGTTTTGATGTATCAGAATTTTTATTAAAGCCACCGCATCAGCCACAACCGCAACCAGTAGATGAATGGAAACGGGAATGGGGTGTAGATCTGCATGCAAATTATGTAAGTGAAGGCGGACTGCAGCCAGCAGAAGTCGAGCCACCTGTACGTGAAATTTATCTATTACAGCGTAAAACTACTGCTTTAGGAGCAGGCTTAGGTAAAACCACGGGCTGGGTTCATCGTGCCCAATTAAAAAAACATGGCGTACGCATGTTACGCGGTGTGCACTATAAATCGATCACGGACGAAGGTTTGTGGATTGAAGTGGATGGACATGATCAGTTGCTGCGTGTAGATACGGTCGTGGTTTGTGCTGGTCAGGAGTCAGTCAAAGATGTCATGCCTTCAGAGGATCAAAAGACTTTAGCGAATTACCATATTATTGGTGGAGCAAAGCTGGCTGCTGAGCTGGATGCCAAGCGCGCAATTCGTGAAGGGGCTGAATTGGCAGCAAAATTGTAAGGATTTGATGAAACTATATGCAGTTGATGAGATTCACTGTAATTTTCACTTGTCAGTCACCTAAAAGCTCCGTATTATTGCGCACATGGAAGCGTGGCAGAGCGGTTTAATGCACCGGTCTTGAAAACCGACGAGGGCTTATACCCCTCCGTGAGTTCGAATCTCACCGCTTCCGCCAGATACGGAAAACCCCGATCATTGATCGGGGTTTTTTATTGCCTAAGTTTTATTGAGTGGGAAATTGTCTGATTTTTTAGATAAAGCAGATAGATAACAAGCTAATTGATCTAATTTCTAAGATATTTTCTTATTAAAAAATGAATGAATAAAAACGAATGCATATATGGCTCTAATTTCTAAAATTTAATCCCAGTCATTGAGCTTAAGTCTCAATTAAAAAAGTATGATCTAAATTTTTATCTGAAAAAGAGGATATAAAAATTTAGAGCTTATTTTATTGCCGTTATTAGTTTATTAAATAGAACATTTTTCATTATTAATTCGCTGAATGACTGAAACAGCTGAAAGTCGACTACGATAGTAGGATAATTTTTTGTTCTTTTCGGCTTTCATTTATGTCGAATTTTAAAGTGCGAGTTAAAAATGGCAACTGAACCTCTGAATCCTAAACGTCCACTTTATATTCCCTACGCAGGCACTGCATTACTTGAACTCCCATTGCTGAATAAAGGCTCAGCTTTCTCTGTAGAAGAACGTATTCATTTTAATTTACATGGACTTTTGCCCCAAGTGATCGAATCGATTGAGGAACAAAGTCAGCGTTCGTATCAGCAATACTGCTCATTCAATGATGCAATCAATAAGCATATTTACCTACGTAACATCCAGGACACCAACGAGACGCTTTTCTATCATTTGATTGAAAATCACTTAAGCGAAATGATGCCGATCATCTATACGCCAACGGTAGGAGAAGCATGTCAGCATTTTTCCGAGATTTATCGCCGTCATCGCGGGGTTTTTATTTCCTATCCAGATCGGGATCATATTGAGCACATCCTGCATAACGTGAATCGAAGAAATGTCAAAGTGATTGTGATTACGGATGGAGAGCGCATTCTTGGTTTAGGTGATCAAGGCATTGGCGGAATGGGTATTCCGATTGGAAAGCTGGCTTTATATACGGCCTGCGGAGGCATTAGTCCGGCCTATACCTTACCAATTACCTTAGATGTAGGCACGAACAACGAGCAGTTGTTGAATGATCCGATTTATATGGGATGGCGTCAGCCTCGTATCACCGGTGATGAATATTATGAATTTGTCGAAATGGTGATACAGGCAATTCAGCAAAGATGGCCCGATGCGCTGATTCAATTTGAAGATTTTGCCCAGCACAATGCCATGCCTTTACTGGAAAAATATCGAGATCGAATATGTTGCTTCAATGACGATATTCAGGGTACGGCAGCTGTGGCAGTAGGCAGTTTGATTGCGGCTTCCTATGCGTCAAACAAACAATTAAAAGATCAGACCATTGCTTTCTTGGGAGCAGGTTCAGCCGGTTGTGGGATCGCTGAACAGATTGTGGCAAAAATGGTGGCAGAAGGCCTGACTGATGCTGAAGCGCGTAAGCGGGTTTTTATGGTGGATCGCTTCGGCCTTATTACTCAAAACCAGCCAAACCTATTAAATTTCCAGAGAAAACTGGCTCAAGAACCAGAAAATATTGCTGAATGGGGAAATGCCGAAGAGATTATTTCTCTATTGGATGTCATCAAATATGCAAAACCCACAGTACTGATTGGGGTATCTGGACAGCCGGGATTATTTAGTAAAGAAGTAATCACGACCATGGCTGAAAATTGTGAACATCCGATCATCTTTCCTTTATCGAATCCTACTTCTCGCGTAGAAGCTGTTCCAGCCGATATTATTCAATGGACCAATGGAAAAGCCCTGATTGCTACAGGTAGCCCATTTGCACCCGTTAATTATCAGGAACACATTTATACTATTTCTCAATGTAATAACTCTTATATTTTCCCGGGAATTGGACTAGGCGTGATTGCTTCAGGCGCTACACGAGTCACGGATAATATGCTGATGGCATCAAGTAATGCCTTAGCAGAATGCTCTCCAAAACTTCAAGACCCAACCGCCAATTTGTTGCCAGATCTGGATCAGATTCAGCATATTTCCAAGATTATTGCTCTAAGGGTTGCACAAGCTGCGGTTGAGGATGGCGTCGCTCCAAAAGTTGGTTCTGAGGTGCTGCAGAAAGCCATAGATGCGAATTTCTGGATACCGGAATACCGGGAATATAAGCGTGTGACCTTTTAATATTATTAGGGAAAGGGCAGTTTAAAATTAAGTAAAGCAGAGCGATGACATTGTTATTTCTCTGCTTCTTTGTTTGCAGGAAACGAAAGTACACTAAAATGTAAAAGTTTAACTCACTCAAGCAATATGGATTTATTTTATCAAGTCGTTGAAATTAAATAAAATATAATGAAAATTCTGTAAATAATAAAATAATATTTATAAAGTAATTAAATATATATATAAGAAAACTTGATTATTTTAAATCTTCCTGTATACTGGCCTTAACTAGAAAAAAGTCTTGTTGCAAAAAATCTTCCTTAAGTATCGTCGTTTTATTCATAATCCTTCGTTTTATCCAGATTTTAAGTTCCATTCTTTATTATTTTCAAAGTTACAACTGGTCATTCAGATGACTAAAAATTATTAAAAATTAGTAGGTTTTATTATGTCAAACTCAAATATTGTTAAAGGTACTGTAAAGTGGTTCAACGAAACTAAAGGTTTCGGTTTTATTCAACAAGAATCTGGTCCAGATGTTTTTGCTCATTTCAGTGAAATTGCTAGTTCAGGTTTTAAAACCTTAATGGAAGGTCAGCAAGTTGAATTCAGCGTAGTTCAAGGTCAAAAAGGCCCAAATGCTGTAAATATTACTGCGCTATAAGTCTGTAGAATAAAAAAGCACGCATCAGTGCTTTTTTATTGTTTTAAATAAAAGTTAAAAAGCTTTTTCTAGATTGGAAGAAGTATAAAAATAGGATACAAGTTGTTAAAAATTAATGAATTAATTGCAAAATCTAAAAATGGTACAGAAATTATTGTTTCTTTGATTCCCTTGAATAAAATGCAAAATACACGTCAAGGTTTTAAGGAAATTGAAGTAGGTAAAAGAGTACTGCTTCAATCAGGAATCGAAGTTGACCTGAATCTAGACGGTCGTACATTTTATACATCTTTAAATCAATTATTTAAATTAAATCATAAAGTTATTTAATATTTAAATTATATATTGGCTAACCAATTTCTAGCCGATCTCTCTTATAATCATTACTAAAGGTTTATTTATGCTTAAGCAAAATATTAATGTGAAAGATCAATTCGGTGTTCAATACGTGATTCAGGCTACTGTTGACCCTGATTTTGTTCATACCCAATCGGATTCTAACGTTAAGCATATTACGGTTGAAGGTGAAAATATTCGCCCAAGTTTTGAAATGTTTTTTCAAAGCACCATCAGCGGCAAAATTTTCAAAATTATTTAGTGGTCATATGACATGACCAAAAGTGAATATAAAAAATCCTGGTATCTTGCCAGGATTTTGTCTTTGAAATTATTCACTTCTTAATTAAACCTATTCATCGTCTTATAAATAAACCCTGAATTAATAAGCACATTTTAGTTCACACTTAAATCGACTTAGCCATCATTTCAGTGATCTATATTTTATATCTTCTACTACTTATGCTTTTAGGCATAAAACTATCATGAATCTATAAAAAATCTAATACACATCAAATCAGAAAGCCAATCAGAGTTAAAACCCGTCAAGGTTATTATGAGTTTCGTTGGTATGAACTTAAGTCATATAAATGACTGAGGATATACAGCTGGTTTAAGGTGGTGAGCAAGGGCAGTTCAGTTTTAGTTTTGCTAGGACATTCAGAAGCTAAGTATTTAATCTTTTATTTTTGAATATTTAATACTCTATAGATGATCATAAAGTCAGGAGTTTACTCTATGAATAAATGTATAAAATTACTCGCCAAAAAAAAATTAAGTATTACTTTTCTAGAGAGTGCATCAGCAGGTTACCTGGCTTACCGATTTTCCCAAAATAAATATTCGGGTGATATTTTATATGGCGGACTGGTCTGTTATGACATGGGTGTCAAAGAGAATATTTTAAAAATCAAACCTGAATTTATTAAAAAATATACTCCAGAATCTATGGAAGTCACGCAGGAAATGGTCAGAAAAGCCAAGAAAATGTTTTATTCTGATATTTATATTGCCTGTACAGGACTATTAAAAAGAGGCGGGACAGAAACTAAAGAAAAGCCAGTAGGAACTTTTTTCTATGTGATTTCTTATAAAGATGAGCTCTATAGTTTCCGCTTTCTTTGCAGAGGAAAACCGAGAGAGAAATTAAAAAAACTGGCGAGAAATATTAATCTGAGCTTAATTGAAATCCTTGAAGGCAGTCGAGACAAGAAAAATAAATAGCTATTTATTTAGTTCTCACTGATCGCTAATACACGGATCATGAAAATGTTCTGCTATAAAAAATCCCAGCCGAAGCCGGGATTTTTTTATATTAAATTGGTCAATTAGTAAGGATAGTTAGGGAGAGGGCCGTTTGCTGGAATGGTGAGCCATTGTCCTGTTGCCAGGCGATTTGAACCGCCATCTGGTTGCGCATAGAAATACAAAGGTGCGGTAGGCAGATTAAGCATGGCGACTGAAGCATGTGCGGTTGCAGTTAAAGGCAAGCCATAAAGTGCATAGAAATCTTTAAGATCATAGCCCATGATTTTTGAACTGAGTACATAAATCAGGTCAGGGCGGCTCATGTTTTTCGCATTAAATGCACCTAGTCCCAGTTTATTCTTATCTGCTTGAGAAGCTTTACTTAAATCGATCTGGTTATATAAACGTTGTGCCGTATTCAGTAGGCGTATGAACTCAAATACACCCTGAAGATCAGGTCGCGATTTACCTTGATGTAAACGGGTATAGTTCATGGCCATCTGGATATGGAAGGCTTGCATCGATACATGATAGCCATCTTGCCATAAGCGTTTTTCCATGGCGGCACGTTGTACCTCACCTGACAGACCAAGACTCCGTGTATCCTTGATATTGGCATATAAGGTTGGGTGGCGGAAGTTGCTGCCATTACTGTCCTGAGCATATAGATGATATTTACGCATCATGCTTAGGCCTGCCAGAATGTTGTTATTACATTCCACTACGCAACCAATAGTTATTCCGGTTTCAGTAGAAGGGAATACCATGGTTAAGACATCCTGAACAGTATTATGTCCCAGTTCATGCACCCAGCCCCAACCGGTATCAAGTTGACCCATCTGATGGATTTCCTGAGCACAGGAAGCCACAGGTCGCAATCCAGCCCACAAAATGTTGAACACGGGGCACGATGAACTGTGCCGGTACAATCCCAGCCTAATTCATTACAACGCTGTGCCGTACTGCTATCCAGCGGCATGTTGTTATAACCGTTAGCAATGTGGTTACTGTCAAAGATTACGCCCTTAATCTGATCCACATAGGTACGTGCCGATCGATCACCAATGGCTTTTAAAGCATAGTCATTGGTCTGTTGAATTTCACCACCAACAAATTTAAAAGTGTTCCAGCCGAAGTTTCTACTTTGCAGGATGCTGGTGGCTTCGCTAATATCCGCTTCAGTGATCGTTTGAGTAAAATCATAATGCGCATATTTTGCTGCGCCTTTGATTTTTAAGGTCACCACCGAGCCTGCTTTGGCATTGCTGTAATTCAACATCAATGGTCCACCGAACGGGCTAATAAAGTCATTGCTTTGAGTGGCGTCTAATTTTACGGTGAAACTATTGGGACGGCGAGGACGTTTATAGCCGCCATCATCAAAGGGATTGCCCCAGGCACGTAAATAGCTGGTCTGGACTGAAAGCTGCGCACCCTGAGCATCAACAATCTCAATACTGACAGGTTTGCCCGGAATGCTGGCACGACCAATTGTGGTAATTCCACTGCCTTGTGGAATGGTCACGGTAATGGTTTCGGCTTGAGCACTGACAGCCATGTTTTGTGCAGAGGCTGGCATATAATCGCCGGCACCATTTGGATTCACCAATGTGGTTTTGCGTTTATAGTCCGTCCAGGAGTCGCTGGCATAGGTACGCATAAAAGTCAGAGCATCGCCATTTTTCGACAGTCCGCTGTAATTCACGCCTGGACGCCAGAGATCTGCCAATAACACCAAAGCTTTTAGAATCTGATTATTATTTTTTGCGCTAAATGCAGTAATGCCTTGTGCATTTAAATTTTGTAGATTGGTAGAAGCTTTATTGATGGTTTGAATCAACGGATTATTGGCATTTAAATCACCTAGACGTGCCGCACTTGGTGACTTGAAATATTCCAGCATTTGGATCGTACTATCAATGTCATTCACTTTATTCCATTGATCTGTGATAGAACGTCCTGAAGACATGAGTAAAGTATCTTGGCCACGCCAGTAATTATTATTGGTTTCAATCTTCAATGCCGAAAAGATTTTTTCCATCGGTGTAGTGACGTTATAACCCATTGCCTGGAAATATATTGGCTTACCTGCCTCCAGATATTCCTGAATCAAGCTGGATTCAAAATTATTGGCGCCAATATTACTGCCTAAAATCATCAGGTCAGCATCTTTCCAGCAGGTATTGGTTTGATCCAGTACATTACATTGTAGAAAGGTAACTTTAACCCCTAAATGGTGGGCAAAATATTTTCTATCATGCTCAGGTTGGTTTGTGCCAGACCATTCACGGTAAGTTTTAGTTCTTGTTTAGGCTGTGCTTGTGTTTTCCCCGTCAATAGCCAGCGAAAACCATTGTTGAGCACGGGTGCAAAATCTACCACGTCAGGACTATTCGCTGAGATTCCCCCAAGCATATTCTGGCCAAAAGTCAGCGCACGGCCTTTACCGATTTGTGATGCGACTCCCAGACCACAGCCTTTATTTGCCTGCTGACTTAAATTCCAGCCGCAGGCTTGATCTGAAACTGCAATTGGCAAAGCTGCGCTTAAATCATAAGGATAAAGATTAATCGAAGCAGTTGGCGTAAATTGCAGTTGAGGTTGCAAAACTTTGCCATTCGAACTGGTATAGAGTGAGGTAATTAAACCCTTTTGCCATGTTTGTTGTTGCTTGGCGAGCTGCAAGGCCCAGTCTAACAATGTAGCGGAATCTTGCTGAATCAAAGGTCGGGCATCACCTGTACTCAATGCCTTATTAATCCGGGTGGTCGTTGGCGTTTGTGGATTTAAAGGTGGTGTACTGCCATCAGGTGTTTCTACAGGTGAGGGGGATGATTCCTCGTTATCAGATGGATTAGTTGTTGATGGTGGATTAACAGCAGAATCTGGTGTTTCTGCAGGAGAAGATGTTCCGCTACTGCCACCTCCACCACAGGCAATCAGACTCATCGATAGCGATAAGGCTAGTAAGGTTGTTCTCAACCTCAAATAATTTCTTTCCACAATTTTCCCCAAGGTATAACCAAAAAGACGACATTATTTTTAAAGTTGTCGTAAATATCAGATGAGAATTATAGAAGTAAGTGGCGATAAAATAGAACCAATATTTAATTTAAGTATATGTTTTTTAATGATAAATAATTATTAAAAATAATTTTAAATGTGATGCGGGTTGAGTTAATTTTTATTTGTTTTAATTAGGCCGCAGTTTAAAAATTGCCTCAATCCCAGCTGAAAATTCATGTTCTATCAGTTTTGACTTCGAACTTGAGTAGGGCCAGCGCAATTCTTTCTACATGTTGATAAGCAGGTTGCTCTAATTCTTCACCAAAAATATCCGGATCAATTTCCTCATAAGACCAGTCAATATTTTGATGCTGTTTCACTAAATCCTCCAGATGCTGTAAGAAGCGATTGCCGTCCTGACAAATAGTGACGCCAGTATATAAAAATAGACGTCCATCTGGACTGAGTCGCTGTAAACCCTGTTTGATAATCTTAAAAGACAATTCATTGCCATTCAGTTCATTGCCTCCATGACGGTATTGTCGTTGATCTGGATCAATTAAATAAGGAGGATTGGCAAAAATCAGATCGAACTGGCCTTCAAGACCAGAAAATAAATTACTCTGCACAGGATAAATCGTATCAAAATCTGAAAAATCAATATTAATCTGGCTATAGAGAAGGGCTTTCGGATTCAGATCTGCGACAAAGATTTCCTCATGATCTGGAAAATGTTTAGCTATATGAATTGCAGCAGCAGAAGTGCCACAGCATATTTCAGCCGCCCGTTTAAAAGAATTGGCCTGGCAAGATAAATACTGCTTTAAATGATAGGCAAAACGGTAAGTATCAGGACCAAAAAAAACAGCGTCCTGTTGGGTGGTGGGAAAGGCTGAGTGAATAAATAATTCGTCTTCGAGTGAAGCGACTCTGATCAGACTTTTATATGTATTATCCTGAACTTCCAAAAGCTGATGCTCTAATAATAATGAAAAAAGAACAGGATCAAGATCGGTAATTGTAAATTCCAGATTCCAGCCAAAGATATCCTGTAGGGTTTTATATTTATTTTTTTCGCTTCTTTTACGATCCAGAATCCGTTGATGGGAAAGTGGGGTAATGGCCGTAAACTGATATTGCTGCTGTTTTAAAAAGTCTAATAAAAAGTGCAGAGCTTGTTGCTGGCTGCTTTGGATTTCTAAAATCTGGTTCATTAGATGTGCTCTTCGGTTTATTCAGAATAAATGAAAAGGTGCATACACCTGTTTAATCTATACAAGATAATGACCAGAACAGCCATTCGCTATATTGATTCAATCAAAATGGATCAGCTCAATCTTCGCCCAAAATTTACTGTTGTTCGGTAAAAAACTGATGTGAATTGGTTTAATTTGTATAGTGGGATATTGAAGTTCAAATCCTTATAAAGAATGAATCACTTTTATTTTTATATGTTTTCTATAAAAAATGCCGACTGATCAAAATGATGGGTCGGCATAGACTGAATATAAATAGAAGTTTTAATTAGCAGCTTCTGGCAAATCAAACCAGATCACTTGTGCATCTTCAATTGCTTTAATCTCTGCGTCATCCATAAAGGCAATCGCACCACCAGCTTCAACTGTATATTCTGCAATTTGTACTGAGCCAGAAATCACATGTACATAATTGATATGCTGGGTAGCCTTAATATCTAGACTTTGACCTTGCTGGATCACGGCTGTTTTGACTTCAGCATTTTGACGAATGTGCATGGGTGCATTGTCATTTGGTCCACAAATTAAATGCCATTGATTTGGTTGTTCTTTTGCGTCCAGACGAATTTGCTGATAATTTGGCTGAGCATCATGTTCATTCGGAATGATCCAGATTTGCAGGAGATGCACCTGTTCATCGCCCTGGTTCATTTCACTATGACGTACACCGGTTCCAGCACTCATCAGTTGCCATTCACCTGCTGCAATACCGCCATGATTGCCCATACTGTCCTGATGAGTAATCGTGCCTTTCAATACACAGGTCAGGATTTCCATATTGTCATGCGGATGGGTACCAAAGCCCTGATGTGCATCAATCAGATCATCATTAATAACGCGTAATGCACTCACGCCCATATAGTTCGGATTGTACCAGTTGCCAAATGAGAAGCTGTGTTTAGACTCCAGCCAGCCCATTTTTACATGACCACGATTTTCACTTGGATGTAGAAAAGCTTTCATGAATTTATCTCACTTTAATTTTTAACTTGAGATCATCATAACGTTGTTTTAATTCTTAAAAAATTATAAACAGGCGACAGATCATTGCATTTTTGCAACGATATAAGAGAAAGCAGGTATAAAAAAGCCCACTCGTAAGCGGGCTTAGGTATTTAAATAAAGATTATTCAAGGAAACGGACAGTTACGCCTGATTTCACTTTACGGCCTAAATCATTCGCATCCCAGTTAGTCAGACGGATACAACCATGTGACGCAGTTTTAGAGATTGCAGATGGATTTGGCGTACCATGAATACCAAATGATTTTTTGCTTAAACCGATCCAGATATTACCTACAGGACCGTTTGGACCAGGTGGTAAAGAAAGTGGTTTCTTGTTGTTGCCTTGAACAAAGTTAGATGGTGAGTAGCTATACCATGGGTTTTTCGCTACGCCAGTCACTTTATAAGTTCCTGTTGGCGATGGAGTACTCGAACTGCCAATCGTTGCAGGGAAAGAAGCGATCATCTGGTTACGGCTATTGAACAGATAAAGCTGCTTAGCACCTTTATGCGCCACAATTAAATGAATATCTTCAGGCACTTCATTGCGGATATTGGCAACAATCAGCTTTTCCCCAGCTTTCTTAAAGGTAGCTTTTGGATTTAACTTTTTCAAAAAGTCTTCATCCATATGGAATTTTTCACCCAGCATTTCAGTTACGCGAGTGTAATACAGACCTTTCATTTTTGCCTGTAAGGCATAGTCAGAAGGAATAGACTCGGCATAAGGACCTTTCAGGTCTTCTTCAGTGATGGTGTATTCAACAAAAGCAGGCTTAGAACCCTGTTTAGCCAATAGGGCATCCCAAGTTTCCTGAGTCAACGTACCTGTTGGTTTAATGCCATTCATTTGCTGGAAAGATGCGATCGCTTTCAAGGTATTTTTACCGCTAGTACCGTCAATCGCACCTGGAGAAGCATGGGCATTATTCAACATGACATGCGCACGTGCATATACCGGAAATTGGCCTTTACCAATATCTTCATACCAGCTTGCATTATTAAGGCCGTCTAAAGTCCAAGATGCTTTCGCAGCAGCAGAATTTGTCGGTGCTTTAGTCGTGGTTAGAGCAGCACCGATATTGGCAGTCTGGTCTTCAGTATCTTGTAATACATCTAATGCTTCAGAAGCTTTCTTCAGATCTTGTTGTTCTTGAGCACTAATTCGAGTTTCTGCTTGTGCTGCCGAAGCTTCAGTCGCTAAAGGATCAATCGGATCCTGAACCGCAACATCAGTGACAACTTGGGGGTTTAATGGTTGTTCAGCATTAGACGCAGCGAAAACAGTACCTGCGAAAATGCAACCTAGACTCACAGCGAGCATTGTGCGAACGAACATGTAACTCAACCTTAAAAATATTTCGTTAACTATGTGAAAAAACACTATAAGTATTACAGAAAAAATGTGGAGATGCAGTAGTTCTTTTGTGTAGTTCCTCACATTTGATCACTTAACATGATCGGTTTTTAAAGTCATGAGAAGTTATTCAAAATGCAGCCATTTTGTTATGATGTGGGCAATATCAAAGATAGATAGGAAAGTGAATGACGACCTTAAAAAATGATCGTTTTCTGCGCGCATTGTTACGTGAACCTGTAGATACTACCCCTGTATGGATGATGCGTCAGGCAGGCCGTTATTTACCAGAATATCGAGAAACACGTGCCAAAGCAGGGGATTTCCTTTCTCTTTGCAAAAATACTGAATTTGCCTGTGAAGTGACTTTGCAGCCTTTACGCCGTTATGAGCTGGATGCGGCCATTTTATTTTCGGACATTCTGACTGTACCAGATGCTTTAGGTCTGGGTCTGTATTTTGAAGCAGGTGAAGGTCCGAAATTCCACAAAACTGTGCGGACTGAACAGGATGTGGCTAATTTACCCAAATTCAATGCCAAGTCTGACCTTGATTATGTAATGAATGCAGTATCGACCATTCGTTCCGCTTTGGGTGGGCAAGTACCATTGATCGGCTTCTCTGGCAGTCCGTGGACCTTGGCGACATATATGGTTGAAGGGGGTTCGAGCAAAGACTTCCGCTTCACTAAAAACATGATGTATGCACAGCCAGAGGTTCTGCATGCTTTATTAGAACGTTTAGCAGATGCTGTGACTGAATATCTGAATGCCCAGATTGATGCCGGTGCTCAGGCAGTACAGATCTTTGATAGCTGGGGCGGGGCACTTGCTCATCGTGAATATATTGAATTTTCACTCAATTATATGCAGAAAATTGTGGCAGGTTTGCAACGTGAAAAAGATGGCCGCAAGATTCCAGTGATTCTGTTTACCAAAGGTGGCGGTCAATGGCTGGAGCCTATGGTTGCGACCGGTGCAGATGCTTTTGGTCTGGACTGGACTACACCGCTCAATGTTGCGCGTCAGACTGTTGCAGGCCGTGCCGCACTACAAGGCAACCTGGATCCGGCAACTTTATATGGCACTCCAGACGCGATTGCTAAAGCAACCAAGTTGATGCTGGATGATGCCTATGCCAACGGTGAAAAAACCGGTTATGTAGCCAACTTAGGTCATGGCATTACCCAGTGGGTGGATCCAGCCAATCCTAAAGTATTTATTGATACCGTACATGAGTACAGCGCTAAATATCTTTAGGATGTAAACCTTGATCGACTTTTTTAAATCAGGGTTTGAATTTATCTATAAGGCAGCTTCGGCTGCCTTATTTGGGATTCTGCTCCTGCTTGCTTTTGCACAAACCGCATCAATGGGTAGTGAACTATTTTACGGTTTCTACCGCTATGACTATCTATTATTTTTCGCTTTACTGATTCAGGTGGTATTACTCTATACCAAACTGGAATCCTGGGCCGAAGCCAAAGTAATTGCCTTGTTCCATATCATGGCGATGGTCATGGAAATTTTCCTGACCCATCCGGCGATTGCATCCTGGCAATATCCACAACCTGCGATTTTTAAAATACTGACGGTGCCTTTATTTGCCGGCTTTATGTATTCGGCTGTCGGCAGTTTTTTTGCACGTTCCTTACGCTTATACCAAGTTTCATTTGAAAAATTGCCGCGCTTTAGCCATATGCTGGCTTTGGCAGTACTGTCCTACATCAACTTTATGAGTAAATTCTTCATTCCCGACTATCGTTTGCTGTTATTTGTCTGGAGTGTAGTGATGTTCTGGAAAACCAGAATTCGATTTCAGTTGAATCAGCATGCTTTTCAGCTGCCGATGTTACCTGTCCTGTTGATTTTGGCTTTCATTATCTGGGTGGCTGAGAACATCAGTACCTTTTATCAGATCTGGCTATATCCAAGCCAGGTAGAAAAATGGCACATGGTCGGTTGGGGTAAGCTCGGTTCCTGGTATTTACTTTTATTGCTCAGTCTGGTGCTGGTATTAAAGATTCTAGGACAGCGTAATTCTCAAGGTAACTGGAGTCTAAAAACCCGGTAAAACTATTCTGTTTATCTTTATGTAAATCAGACAGTTTTTTCATTGCGCCAAATTAGACTTCCCGCTACTCTCCTGAATGTGTAATGAAGATTACATCATTAGCGTAATAACAAAAGATGCATGAGAATAACCGGAGAATAAGTATGTTAAAAAAGATTATGCTCGCTGTGGTATTGGCAACGGGTTCTGGTATGGCGATGGCGGATAGAGATGTAGGTTGTGGTATTGGTAGCCAGGTATGGGCAGGCCAGTCAGGCATTATTCCTAAGCTGCTTGCAGGTACAACAAACGTCCTGTTTACTAACCAGTGGCTGGGTATTACTTTCGGTACTTTAGGATGTAGCCAGGGCGGTACAGTAACGGCTCAAGTCGTGACTTTTACCAATGAAAATGCTGAGGCATTGGCACGTGATATGGCCGTAGGTGAAGGTGAAAGCCTGAATGTACTGGCTGAACTGCTAAATATCAAGGCAGAAGACAAAGCACGTTTCTTCACTGTATCTAAGCAGAATTTCTCTGAAATCTATTCAGAAGAAAACCAGAATACTTTACAAGTGTTAAGTACTCTACAAACAGTCATGGCTAAAGATGAAGTATTAAAAGCTTATATCTAAGTATCGCTGTAAAAACCCTGCTGTCCTGGCAGGGTTTTCTTATAAATAAAAACTGAAAAGAACCGTTGACTGAATGAAATATGCTTTTTTGCTCCCAGCCTTGCTGTGGAGTCCCCTAAGTTTTGCATCCGAAATTTCTCCAGATATTCAAGCTTATCTAGAACAAGCCACACAAAAAAAATTGCACCAGACCGCGACCTGGCAGCGTTTGATGTATGTCAATGCTGAAGGAAAAAGTGAAGTCAGCTATGCTGGCTATTTTCTGGCAAAGCAGAGCAAGACAGACCTGCAACTTGAATTGGAGCAAAATATACAGGCATTGTTTGAGCCAGCAGAACCCAATCAGTCTGTACGATGTGAATTTCCGGCGCGTAGTCAGTGGTTAATGCAACAGCTGAATATTTCTGAACAGCAATTGCCTGAAGCGAGTTGCCCGGATTTTGAGCGCTGGATGAATGAAGTCAAGCCTTATCAAGCGACCCTGATTTATGCCACCGATTATATGGGTAATCCCAGCTCCATGTTTGGTCATACTTTGCTGCGTCTGGATCCCAAAGACCAGCAGCAACTGAATCTGGTTTCTTATGCGGTCAATTATGCTGCCACAGTTGACAGTAATGATAACTGGTCCTTTGCCTGGAAAGGGCTGACCGGACAATATCCGGGGGAATATTCCTTGATGCCGTATTACCGCAAAGTCAAGGAATATGGTGACTTTGAAAGCCGTGATTTATGGGAATATGAACTTAATTTAACACCTGAAGAAACCGGTTTTCTGGTGAAGCATCTCTGGGAAATGCAGCAGGTAAGTTTCCCTTATTATTTCATTAATGATAACTGTGCTTATCGTCTACTAGGGCTTTTTGATCTGGTGCGTCCTGAACTGAACTTGCAGCAGCAATTCGATACCGCCGCGATTCCGGTCGAAACTTTAAAAGTTGTGGAACAGCAGGGACTGATCAGGAAAAAGATTTACCGTCCGGCACTGGAAACTCAATTACTGGCTCAAGCCCGGCAACATGGCAAATCCTTGGCAAAAACTGCGCATCAGGTAGCGTATGCAGAAACCTCTGAAATGGAAACCATACTGCAAAATTATCCGGCTGAAGATCAGGCCAAGATTCTGGAAATGGCCTACGACCATTTATATCTGGATTTTCTTCGTCAAGAAGTTGATGAATCTTTTGCCCAGCCGCGCTTTCGCAAATTATTGGGCCTAAGAAGTCAGTTGGCGATAGACAAACAGCGTCAGCAGCCAGAGCATCCAAAAATAGATCCGGTTCAAAGCCATCATGCCCGAAATATCGTTCTTGAAACTGGGCAAGTACAGGGTGAGACTTTTGTGCAGCTCGGTCATCGTCAGGCTTATCACGACCTCATGGATCCGCAAGGCGGGCTGCGTACAGGAACCCAATTATTATTCCTGGATGGTGCATTGCAATACCGTGATGACCGCGTGAAGCTGGAGCACCTGGATCTACTTACAGTGAATTCCTATAACCCGATCAATGCATTTAAAGCGCCGTTATCTTGGGGTTTTAGTTTGGGCTGGAAACAGGAAGCACTGGATCAGCATGGCCAGTTTAGTACCGAGCAGCAGCATGGCATAGCCAATTTTCAGGTTCAGGGGGGCTATAGCTGGGCAAATGAAGCACGTGAACATCTCTGTTATGTGCAGCTACAAAATCATGTGCAGGCCGGAAAGGCGCTAGACAAAGGATGGCGTATCGGTATGGGGCCAACGGTGGGTTGCCAGAATATCTGGACGAATCAGGTTAATAGTCTGGTACAGGTGGAATTGCCATACTGGGAAGACTCTCATCAGTGGCAGCTAAAGTTGAAAAGCCAGCTGCAATATGCATGGAATACACAAAATGCCATTCGGGCGGGCTGGGAATATCGGCAACAGGACTCGAAAGACTGGGAAAAATGGAGTCTGGGCTTAGTCCATTATTTCTGATTTGGCGAACATAACATCGAATATTGAGTAAATTAATTTTATAGATCAAATGACTTGTATTTGAATGTTTAAAATAAATTCATGTTCGGAGACTTCTACCGATATTATCAAAGATTGTATTCAGTAATTGGGTTAAAATGCCTGAATATTGTTGTATTTGTCACATAATATCACTGCGAATCGCAAAGTATCGGGAAAAGTTATATGAATAATGAGTGTATGGCTATGCTGGCGGAGCAGTGGGAGCAGATCTGTCAAAATTATTCATCAGATGATTTGCTACACGCATTTCAGTTTATTCAAGACCACTCTTTGGTACTGGTAGAAGAATTCTATAAAAATATGCTTCTGGAAGAAGAAGCATCTCAGTATTTTACTGATGAGCTGATTCAGCAGCGTTTACGCGATACTTTACATCAATGGCTTTCAGAAAGTTTTAGTGTAGCGCTGAATAAGCGTTATGCAGAGGCTGTGCAAAAACAGAATATCGTTGGACATGTGCATGCACGCGTCGGGATTCCATCCTGGCTGATTATGCGCGGTGTACGAGAAATTCAGCGCAAAATGTTTGAATTGCTGAGTTTAAATCCGCAGCCGAACATGCTTACTACCTGTAGTTATATTGTACAAATCATGGGATTTGCCACAGAAATTATGTGTCGTTCCTATGAGGCGAAATCCGTCCAGAATCAGGAAATGAAGCACAGTTACCGGGTATTTTCTGCAATGCAAGATGTCGCGGTACAAAAAGATAAACAGCGCAGTTCATTGCTGGATTGGGAAAATGAGCTGATGTTCAAGGTCTTTTCTGGAACTACAGGCATTAGACATCAAATGCTGTCCAAGTCAGAATTTGGCTTATGGTTTATTCATAAGGCGTCTTATGCCTTTACCGGTTCTGATCAGGTCGATTTAATTATCGAGCGAATTTATCAGATCGATACGCTGAATCAGGCAGTGCTGGAATGTACTGAAAAAGATCAGATGCTGAATCTGATTCAAAGTATTCGTGACTTAAACCGTGAAATACAGCACTTGGTCGATCAATTATTCCAGGTTGCAGATTACATCGAATCTGGAAATGACTCTCTAACCCAGTTATTGAATCGCCGTTATTTAAATACCATTATTTCACGTGAAATCAATTTCTCTCGTGATAACCAGACACCATTATCCTTGCTAGCGATTGATGCCGACTTCTTCAAAGCCATTAATGATAAATATGGTCATGCAGCCGGCGATCTGGCCTTAAAATTTATTGCTGATGCCCTACAGAAATACATTCAGGGCAGTGACTATGCGTTCCGTGTCGGTGGTGAGGAATTCCTGCTGCTGCTGGTGGATTCCGATGAAAGACGCGCGCTAAATATTGCTGAAAATATCCGTACATATGTAGAGCATGGCCTGATCAGTACGGCTCAAGGACAGCAATTTAGACTCACAGTTAGTATCGGCTGCGCGTTATTTGATGGTCATCCGGATTACCAAAGATTCCTGGATGCCGCAGATGCTGCACTGTATATGGCTAAAAATACAGGGCGTAACCGGGTCTATCTGGCGCAACCTTCTCAAATTCAGGGCGCACAAAAAGCGTCTGTCTAATTTAAAATTTGCTGCTGAATCGCAGCCTGAAATTGCTGTTTTTGCCGTACATATTCGGGATGGACTTTGGCTTTATCCCATTTTTGTTTAAATATTTTCGCTGCAGCAGCTTTAACCGGATCTTCAGAACTGCGCGGCAATTCCTCACGCCCATGCGCACCACTTAAACCCTTTTTATCATCTGGAACCGGACCATCGTATTTTTTGCCGCCTTTATGATTGGCATAACGTCGGGCGCGGGTATAACCCATTTGTAAAAACTTGCGTGCCATATCGGCCCCGACGAAATCTTCCTGTTTTAAATATTCTAGAAACAGGGCATAAATTTTTTCACTACTGGCTTGGGCTTTTTCCGCATCTGCAAAACGCCAGTGGGGCAGAATTTCCGACTTATAAGGTTCTACTAAAAGCACGCCTTGCTCACCGCGTCCAATCCGGTATAAGTCTGGACGTTTACGGAAATCAATTTTTTTAAAATCTAGACTATAGTCAAAACTATTTGAATGAACACGTGAAGGGCGTTTAGGCGGATCAGGCTGTTTTCTACTCATGGCTGTTTCCAGAATTTATACACTTGGATCATGCAGCCTTCTAAACAAAAGATCTGTATTTAAACATGGCAGGAAATGTAGTCAGGAAATTAATTATGCAGCATCAATTTGTTTATTTTTAAAACTAGGGAAGTTAAGTTAATGAGACAACTTTTTGAAAAGAATGTAGGGATAAAATTTTAAGAAATTGAATGAATACGTAGAAAAGTTAAGGAATTGATTGCAAAATTCCTTAACTGATGAAGATATTGAATTCGTACTTATCTTTTAACTTTCTACCACGACATAATATTTTTTAACGGCTTCAACCACTTCAAAAGTGCCAATAAAACCGGGTGGAATAATGCCGGCTTCACCTGCTTTGATTTCAACAAAGGATTGTCTTTGAGCATCATGTAAACGGACGATCCCTTCGATTACCTGAAAGAATTCCTGTTTATTCTCGGCAAATACGATATTCCACGCACCCACTTCACATTGCCAGATTCCGCAATCCATATTGGGATGTTGATAGGCACTCTGAGTCAGGCGTTTAGGATTGCCTTTAACCAGCCGGTCTGGCCGTGGATAATCGATACTTTCTTCAGCCTGGCCTAAACCTTGACCCGCAATCCAAATAGATGACATTTTCGTAACCTCACCGTGTAAAAAAGCCCCAATATCAATTGAGGCTTTCATGTATGAATCTATATTAATAACTTTCTGGTACAGCGCCTAAAAACTCACGGCGGACTTCTTTATCGGTTTTAAAGTCACCGATAAATGACACCGTACGCGTCGTCGATTCCTGTTTGCCAACACCACGCATCATCATACACATATGTGCTGAATCAATCATCACAGCCACACCACGTGCATTGGTGACTTCAGCAACCGCTTCTGCGATTTGCTGGGTCAGATTTTCCTGAATCTGCAAACGACGGGCAAACATTTCAGTAATTCGGGCAAATTTAGACAGCCCCAATACCTTGCCTTCAGGTAAATAGGCAATATGTACACGGCCATAAAATGGCAATAAATGGTGTTCGCAGAGTGAATAAAATTCGATATTTTTCACTAAAACCATTTCACGGTTATCTGATGGAAAAACCGCACTATTGGTCACTTCTTCCAGAGTCTGGCTATAACCTGAGGTTAAATACGAAAACGCTTTCGCAGCACGCACGGGCGTATCTTTGAGACCAGGGCGATTGAGATCTTCACCAACGGCAGTAAGAATGTTTGCGTAAGATTGCTGCATAGTCATATGACGTATTCACTTAAACTGAGAATGAACAAGGACGGCATTGTAGCAGAAATCTTTTACAATGCCTTATTTTGGGGGTAAATCCGCTTACTGTTTAAACTTTGGATTTTTTTCTGCACGTTTTAGCAAAACTAAAACTGCGCCAGTGCCACCCTGTTTTTCAGGCGCACTGACAAAGGCCAGAACATCACGGTGCTGACGTAACCAGCCGTTGACATAAGTTTTTAAAATCGCTTCCGGCCCTTTGCCATGTACGATCTTGATCACGTTCTGGTTTTCATCTTTGGCGATCTGGATAATCTGAAGCACAGCCTGACGTGCCTCTTCGACCGTACAACCATGCAGGTCGACAGCTTCGAACCAGCGCAGATTGCCTGCTTTTAAATCTTCAAAAACCTTATGCTGCAAGGTCGCAATGCGGTAGCTTAAGCTCGCCTGACTGCCAACCGGATTGAGCATGGCTTGAGTATCAGACAGGACGGTTTCATCGGTATGCATGGGGCCTTCGGCAGCAGCACGCTTGGCCAAAGTTTGCGCATCGACTTTTTTCTTGGGAGATTTTTCTATTTTCGCAATATTGCCGGCATCAATTTTTTGTACGCCTTGCATCTGCTTGCGAAATAGATCGAGGTCTTCCTCCTGTTCCTGCTCCGCTGTTTTCACGACAGGGGCAACAGGTTCAGCCTTAGGCTGAGGATGACTAATTTGCTTTTTAAGATCTTTGAGTAAATTGTACTGATCTTTAGAAAGCGAAGAATCGTGTTTGCTCATAATCTGGAAACGGGGGAGATACTGAATTTGGTAAATTATAGTCTTAAATGACTGAAAGGAGAAATGAATTGCACTAAATACAACATATCCCAAACCCAGCATTAATTTCTCAATAGTTTTCTAAGATTGTATAGCTTGATGAACTTTAAATAGAAAATAATTCATGAATATTCTCCTTTTATCATCTTAACAGTTGCCTCGATGGAACATCTCTCTTTAAATATAAATCAATCAAACCTGGAAAATAAAAAAATGAGTTATTCAGGCAGTTGTTTGTGTGGCGATGTCCAGTTCAAAGTAAATACGAATATTCAGGCCATGTATCATTGTCACTGCAGTTTATGTCGTAAACAGAGTGGTACGGCCGCGAATGCAGCAACTTTAGTTCATCAGCAATATTTTGAATGGACCTCAGAACAGACTTCAATTTCCTGCTATCAAAAAGAGACCGGATTTCGTTCTCATTTTTGTCAACACTGTGGCTCGCCTGTACCGAATCAGGTAGGTACAATTGCATTGATCTGGATTCCTTTAGGGCTTCTGGATCAAGCACCCAAAATTCAGCACAGACTGAGTTTTTGTCTGAACTCGAAGGTGGATTGGGCAGATGAAATCAAGGCGGATAAGTCCTATTCTGAACTGCCAGAATTTGAAAAATTAATCTCTTATTTTGATCATTCAACTCAGTATTAAATGAATTTGGTTAA
Source organism: Acinetobacter sp. YH12235 (assembly GCF_013417705.1). Classification (NCBI taxonomy): domain Bacteria; kingdom Pseudomonadati; phylum Pseudomonadota; class Gammaproteobacteria; order Moraxellales; family Moraxellaceae; genus Acinetobacter; species Acinetobacter sp. YH12235. The sequence goes on from NZ_VPDL01000002.1 coordinate 178,286, forward strand.
TAGAAATAAAAAAAGCCCCATGCTGAGATGGGGCTTTTTTTATACTTAATATTTTAAACCGATTCAGGCTCACCGAATAAATCACGGAAAGCATGATCTGGACGTGGCTGTTTCATGAAACTTTCACCGACCAGGAAGGCATGAATATCATGTTCCTGCATCATCGAAACATCAGCAGGGGTCGCAATACCGCTTTCAGTGACCAGCAGGCGTGAAGGATCCAGTAATTTTTTCAGACGTAGTGATGTATTCAGGTCGACATCAAAAGTTTTTAAATTACGGTTGTTCACACCCAGCAGACAACGATCAGGCAGTTTTAAAGCACGCCCTAATTCTTCTTCATCATGCACTTCAACCAGTACATCCAGATTATGCTCAAATGCGGTTTTAGACATTTCCTCTAACTGCTGATCAGACAGGCAGGCCACGATCAGCAAGATACAGTCTGCATTTAAGGCACGTGCTTCAATCACACCATAAGGATCGATTAGGAAGTCTTTACGCAGCGCAGGCAAGTCACAGTGCGAACGGGCGATCTGAATATTTTCATCAGCACCCTGGAAAAAATCCACATCTGTCAGTACAGATAAACAGGCAGCGCCGGCATCCTGATATTGCGCCGCAATTTCTGCAGGATTGAAGTTTTCACGAATCACGCCTTTGGACGGAGAAGCCTTTTTAATTTCAGCGATTACACCCGGACGTTTAGACATTAAAGATTGAGCAAAACCACGTACAGGTGTCGCAGCTTGTGCCAGTTCTTCAACATCCTTATAGCTTTTTTGCTTAAGACGGAGAGCGAACTCTTCTTTCTTACGATCAACAATTTTACCCAAAATTGTATTTGCAATATCAACCATGATTCAAATTCCTGACCGTATTAAGCTTCATATTGTTTGATGGTTTTGGTGAATTCAGACAGCACGCTCATTTTTTCCAGTGCCTGGCCACCATAAATAATATCGTGTGCCAATGCCACACCTTGCTTATAGCTTGAAGTCAGGCCTGATACATAAATACCAGCACCGGCATTTAGGGCAATCATATTGGCAGCCTTATGACCGATCTCAGATTTCTTCTTGCCTAAGGCATCTTTAATCAGAGCCAGACTTTCTGCTGAGCTTTCAATAATTAAACCAGTTAAGGTTTGCGATTCAATATCGACCTGTTCAGGAATGATTTCCCATTCAGTGATTTCACCGTTTTTCAGCTCAGCCACATGGGTAGAAGAAGCCAGACTGATTTCATCTAAGCCATCACGTGAATGTACGACCATCACATGTTCAGCACCGAGCTGTTTCATGACTTCTGCAATCGGGCGGCAAAGTTCATTGGAAAATACCCCGATGACCAAACGTTTTACACTGGCCGGATTCGTAAGCGGGCCGAGCAGGTTGAAAATACTGCGAATACCCAGCTCTTTACGTGGACCAATCGCATATTTCATGGCTTTGTGATGATTCGGTGCGAACAGGAAGCCCACACCGATATCACGGATACAGCGTTCGGTTTGCTGCATATTTAAGTCTAGATTAATGCCTGCCTGTTCCAGTAAATCTGAAGAGCCTGATTTGGTAGAAACACCACGGTTACCATGTTTGGCAATCGTTGCACCAGCTGCTGCAATTACAAAGGCTGAAGCGGTAGATACGTTAAACAGGTTTTGTCCATCACCGCCTGTACCGACGATATCCACCAGATGAGGGACATCACTGACATCAATTTTGGTTGCCAGTTCACGCATGACACGTGCTGCAGCAGTAATCTCGTCAATACTTTCGCCTTTCAGGCGTAGACCCATGAGCAGAGCACCGATCTGGGCATCGGTTGCTTCGCCAGACATAATGGTGCGCATCACGTCTTCCATTTGTTCCTGAGTCAGGTGAATGTTTTTAGTAATATTGCTTAAAGCTTGTTGAATATTCATGACTTGCGTTTTGCCCATTATGCGTAAATTTCAAGAAAGTTTTTAAAGATCTGATGACCATGCTGGCTCAGGATTGATTCCGGATGGAACTGCACACCTTCAATCGGTAGTGTCTTATGTTTAATCCCCATGATTTCTTCCATAGAGCCATCTTCTTCATTGGTCCAGCAGGTCACTTCCAGGCATTCAGGTAAAGTGGCCTGATCAATCACCAGCGAGTGGTAACGCGTCGCAGAGAAAGGATTCGGCAAGTTGCTAAAAATGCCTTTGTCGCTGTGATACATGTCAGACAAACGACCATGCATGACGCGTTTGGCACGAATAATATCGCCGCCAAAAGCCTGACCAATACTTTGATGTCCCAGACAAACACCGAGCAGGGGAATCTTGCCGCCAAAATGCTGAATGGCAGGAATCGAAATTCCTGCTTCACTTGGCGAACATGGACCAGGACCAATCACCAGATACTTGGGTTGCCATCGCTCAATATCCTCCAATGTCACGGCATCATTGCGGACTACTTTTACTTCTTGATTCAGTTCGCCAAAATACTGGACGATGTTATAAGTAAAGGAGTCATAGTTGTCGATCATTAGAAGCATGAGCTTAACCTATTGAAATTATTGCACTTAACTGTGCTAAAGTGATCCAGATTGAGCTTTATCGGGACTTGTTGCAAGTCTAGGGAATACACGACTAAATCGTTGATTTCATTGTGTGAAAATAAAGCACGCCTCATCATAGCAAAAAATAGCCACATCGGGCGCAATAATTTTTCAATTTTCAGCCTGGTGATTAGCTCACAGCCTTTTAAATATTTTAAATGTGCGTATAAGTAATTAACTGACGAAAAGTAAGTTTAAATAAATATTGCAGTTATTATTTTTTTAAATTAAAAATAAATAGGTTTTAAATTATTAAAGTAATGATGCTGAAAAAAACATCATTTGAATAATAATGCATGGGATAAATCAAATAATAAGATCGACAATTTGAATAAAAGTGACTCAAAATAGTGATCTTTTTAAGTACATAAACCTACATATTGCGCTTTGTAACTGATAAAAATTAACCAGAATTAAACGAAATTGAATATTTTTTAAACTAAATTAGCATAAAAGCGCAAATCTACACTGAAAAGCGCTCCTATTCTTACCTAATATGAAAACGTCGCACTATTTAGGTGCGCTAAAAAAATACCTGCAACAAATCTCAGGAAGAATGCTTGAATATAGTGCATTTAGTTTAAGTCACAGTATAATAGCGACAAGGTATTTTTATCTTCCTATGTTTTCTTATAAAGATTTCAAGATTTTAGATATACTTTTAAAAGTTGGTACGCTAATTGCTTAATAGATACCAACTTCTAACACGCACTTTGCGAGTGCAACAAAAAACATCGGAGCAAAATGAGCATGGCGAACAAGGTCCTTCAACTCATACAAGAAAGTGGCGCGAAATGGGTCGATTTTCGCTTTACTGATACCAAGGGTAAAGAACAGCACGTTACTTATCCAGCAGACAGTATTGATGAAGATACGTTTGAAGACGGCAAAATGTTTGATGGTTCTTCAATCGCAGGTTGGAAAGGCATCGAAGCATCGGACATGATCTTACGTCCAGATGCAGAAACAGGTTTCATCGACCCGTTCTTTGCAGAGCCAACTGTTGTTGTGACTTGTGACGTTATCGAACCATCAACTGGTCAAGGTTATGAACGTGACCCACGTTCGATTGCTCGCCGTGCAGAAGAATACCTGAAATCTACAGGTATCGGTGATACTGCATTCTTCGGTCCAGAACCAGAATTCTTCGTATTTGACGAAGTAAAATGGGACATCGACATGTCTGGCGCTCGTCATACATTGATCGCTGAAGAAGCTGCTTGGTCTACTGGTAAAGATTACGAAGCAGGTAACTCAGGTCACCGTCCACGTGTTAAAGGTGGTTATTTCCCAGTTCCTCCTGTTGATTCTCATCAAGATATGCGTGCAGACATGTGTGCAAAAATTGAAGAAATCATGGGCCCAGGTCGTGTAGAAGTGCATCACCACGAAGTTGCATCTTGCCAGTTAGAAATTGGCGTGAGCTTCAACACAATGGTTCGTAAAGCTGACGAAGTACAACAGTTCAAATATGCTGTTTGGAACGTTGCGCACCAATACGCTAAAACTGCAACCTTTATGCCTAAACCAATGGTAGGCGACAACGGTTCTGGTATGCACGTTCACATGTCGATCTCTAAAGATGGCAAGAACCTGTTTGCTGGTGATGAATATGCAGGCCTTTCAGAAATGGCATTGTACTTCATCGGTGGTGTGATCAAACATGCTCGTTCATTGAATGCGATCACTAACCCATCTACAAACTCATACAAACGTTTGGTACCTCACTTCGAAGCACCGATTATGCTTGCTTACTCAGCGCGTAACCGTTCAGCTTCTATCCGTATTCCTTATGTTTCTAGCCCTAAAGGCAAACGTATCGAAGCACGTTTCCCTGATCCAATGATGAACCCGTACCTAGGTTTCGCTGCATTGTTGATGGCGGGTATCGACGGTATCCAAAACAAAATTCACCCAGGTGAAGCTGCTGACAAGAACCTGTACGATCTTCCTCCTGAAGAAGAAGCGAAAATCCCTACAGTGGCACACAGCCTTGAAATGGCACTTGAATCTCTTAAAGAAGATCATGACTACCTGCTTAAAGGTGGCGTGTTTACTAAAGAAATGCTTGATGCTTACATCGAACTTAAGACTGAAGATGTACGTCGTCTGAACACGACTACTCACCCAGTTGAATTCGACATGTACTACAGTCTGTAATTCTGATCTGAATTTCACTGTAAAAAAGACCCGCCTTTGTGCGGGTTTTTTTGTATGATGCTGTTATTGATCAAAGATATGAAGTTATGGCACAACGTAAAAGACATACCGGCTTTTTTCCCTGGATTGATCCTCAGGATCATAGTAAAGGCTTTAAACTGAATTTTTCTGAAGTGACCTATGTAGAAGTTGCGCGTACATCTGAAGGTTATAAGCAGGTCGAGTTTGTGGCATTACGTCATCCTGAGCTGGCTTTGGACTATGACTACCCACAAAGTTTTTATCTCACCACAGATGGCATGATTTTGAAAAAGTTGCCAAATGGAAAATATGAAGTGATTGCCAAGACAGATAATGCCTAATCGTGAAGTTGATAACGTTGTGAGTGTAAAATTTAAAAATCCGCATGGACAGCAGATGCCTACAGCACTTCGAGAGTGGCTGTATGCCTTAGGATCATTGACGCAGCAATTAACGGATTTGGCCGGTGGTCAGTTCCGGGTAGAGCCACAGCAGGAGCATTTTCAGCGTCTGGAATTTGTAGATTCCCGTTGGATGCAGATGCCACATCAGCATACGTCCTGGGTGCGGGAAAGCTATTTATATGGCTGTGAAGAGCAGCCTTGGGTCAAAGCAAAAAGTATATTTCCGATATTAAGCTTGCAAAAACGTGCGCGGATTTTTCAGCATATTGGATCGAAGCCGATTGGCTGGCTATTATTCCAGCGGACCAATCCAAACTGTGAACGACGTGTGATTTATCTGGAAGAGGGTTGGACCCGTCAGAGCTGCTATACTTGGCATGGTTGTAAATTTATCGTACAAGAAACATTTTTACCGGCATTTGAACACTTTATACAAAATCAACAGGCTTAACTTGATATGGCAACTGCACAAGCAATTACCTGGCGTGAACGTCTGAGCGCCTATTATTATCTTTGTCGTTTTGATAAGCCAATTGGCACAGAGCTGGTCTTCTGGCCGACCATGTGGGCGCTATGGGTCGCAGCAAAAGGAATCCCTGATCTCAGTATTCTAGTGCTGATGATTCTAGGTGTAATTTTTATGCGCGCAGCGGGCTGTGCCATTAATGACTTTGCCGACCGTAAAGTGGATGCGCATGTCGAACGTACCAAAACCCGTCCCTTAGCCACCGGTATTATTAGTGCTAAAGAAGCAGTGATGGTCTTTCTGGTGCTCGTCGCAGCCAGTGCCTGCCTGTTATTTTTCCTGCCGATTGAAACCTTTTACTGGTCCTTTGGAGCCTTGTTTTTAGCGTTCATTTATCCGTTTATGAAACGCTATACCCATTTGCCGCAGGTATTTTTGGGAGCTGCATTTTCCTGGTCCATTCCGATGGCTTATACCGCTGTCGGGCAGACACCAGACCTAACCTGCTGGCTTCTCTATTTTGGCAATCTGGCTTGGACCGTGGCCTATGACACGCAATATGCGATTACCGATCGTGAGTATGATTTAAAGATTGGAGTAAAATCGACAGCCATTTTATTCGGTCAGCATGATATTCAGATCATTAGTACCTTACAGGCTCTAAGTCTGGTCTTGATTGGCTCGGCATTATGGATTGAGGATTTGCTTGTTCCATTTGGCCTGATGGGTCTGCTCGCCGTCGCAATTGATTTTATTTACCAATGGTCAAAAACTCGAGATAAGGACCCGCAGCGCTGTTTCTGGGCCTTCCGGCATAACCGTTGGGTGGGGCTGATGATTTTCCTTGGAATCTTTGCCGCGCTTCTGTAACTGCACCTTGTCGATTCATAACAAAAGCATCCTATAAGGGTGCTTTTTTTTATGCTTAATTCAAGATTCTTCATGAAAATCATAAACAACAATAAGGGATTAGAATATGAATAATGTAGTGAAAAACGGTTTCAAAAAAACCTGTCTGGCACTGGTATGTTCCATGTCATTGTTTATGACTGCGTGTAATGACGATGATAATGATTCGTTCCGACCACAGGAAAGGGTATTTTTAAGTCAACACTCTTATGATGAGGATACCTTGCCTGAAGCATCGGATATTCAAGTCATACGCTATAATATGCCAAACGTAAATGGTGAACTGGCTGAAGCGACAGCCATGGTGTTTTATCCAAATATACCTCAACCTCAAGACGGATGGAGGGTGGTGGTTTGGGAACATGGCACGGTGGGTAGCGGTGATTCTTGTGCACCAAGTAATAACCAGCTGAATAATAATTTTAGAGGATTGGCCAGCAGCTTGCTTGCACAGGGATATGTGATTGTTGCACCCGATTATGAAGGATTAGGTACTCGGGGGATCCATCCTTATTTAAATTTAAAAAGTGCGGCACAATCGGCTATCTATGCAGTAAGAGCCTTTAAAGAACAACAAGGAAATCGATTTAATGGTGCTTGGGTTTCAGTGGGACAATCCCAGGGAGGACACGCATCACTTGCCACAGCCCAGTTTGCCGATGAAGATCCAAATTATAAGGCGGCAGTTGCAGCAGCTCCGGCCTCAAGTCTGGGCTATATTATCAGTGAAGTAGCACCGCAAGCGCTTAGTGCTTTGGTTGAGGCTGGACAAGATAATGCTGCGAAAGCGGTCTATGCAGAATTATTGGCATATGCGGCTTATGTGGCTGTAGGGATTAAAGCTTATGAACCAGGCTTTAACTATCGCAATATATTTTCAAGCCGTGCAGCGATTGTGGCTGAAAAGGCAGAAGGTACGACTGGAGAAAATGGACTTTGTTTAGGGCCACTGATTACTGAATATATGCAAGATATTGATGATTATCTGGTGAATAATCCGGAAAAAACAGTCGTGGACTATCCGGGATTAGTAGAAAACTTCCAGAATAATTCGTCGGTTGAAAAGTTCCTAGAGAATAATCAGCCTGCAACTGAAAAAATTAATGTTCCTGTGATGATCATTCAAGGTACTGCAGATATGGCTGTTCCGTATCCAGTAACAAATACTTTACAACAGGGCTTGAAAGATATGGGAACCACAGTGAATTTTGTAGAGGTAGAGAATGCTTCACATACCGAGGCTATTGTACAAAGCAGAACCCAGCTGCTGACCTTTATTAATACCTATATGCCTTCAGGTATTTCTGTCAATCCTTAATCCTAAAAGGAGCTTCGGCTCCTTTTTATTCCTTGTGATGCTAGGCCTTGAGCAATCATTTAAGTTTATTATAGTGGCTTAAGATTATAGGTTATCAGTGTAGGCTCGTTATGTCGGAACAGACAAAACCCCGCAGTATCAAAAAACTGCTTATCTTTGGAACCTTGGCTTTGTGTGTTCCAATTTTTTTGGTGACCATGGCATTTTTAGCTGTTAATAGTGATGCGAAAAATCAGGAAAAATATAAACAGCAACAGGCTGACATGATTGCCCAGATTGAAGCACGCGAAGCGGCTGAAAAATCAAAGGCAGAGCAGGCGGCTCAAGCAACTCAAGCTGCTTCCGAAGCTGAAACAAATTCCTCTCATTAAACTATTTATCTCAAATCTCTTTGAAGCTGCCGGATCGTTGGAATTTCAGTGTAGCGGATGACTGTGTAGCCGGCAGCAATCAGCATCGCATCGCGTTCCGCATCTTCCTGTTCCTTGCCAATATGGCTAGGGTCATCCAGTTCTATAATCGCCACTACATTATATTCCCGGTCCATCACCACAAAATCGGTCACTTTACGGTTGAACTTGCTGCGCATTTTCATATTGTCATGTGTGATCAAAGCACTAAATGCGACCTGTGCCAGAATGTGATGATGCGGAAAAGCATCTTTCAGGCGAGTAAACATCTTGCTTTCGAAAGCTGTAATGACACGCTTGGGATAGAATTTCGTCTGGCGGGTAAACAGATGGGGGAAGAGCAGGCAAATTAAGGCAAAGCTTGCCAGACAGCCAATCACAAAGAATATAAACTGACTCAAATCAAATACGGATCATAAAAGAGAAAAGAATAAAAAAACCCACTTCGCAATGAGTGGGTTTTTCAGAATCTTGGCTCTCCCACCTGGGCTCGAACCAGGGACCTGCGGATTAACAGTCCGTCGCTCTACCGACTGAGCTATGGGAGAATAGATTGGCTCTCCAACCTGGGCTCGAACCAGGGACCTGCGGATTAACAGTCCGTCGCTCTACCGACTGAGCTATTGGAGAATCAGAAAGCGATTATAGAGAGATTTAAAAAGGGGTCAAGGCACTTTTATAAAAAAGCTGAAAAAACTGAATCAAGTGTTTTAAAAATAATCAAAAATGATTGTAGTTCAAAATGTTATGTTTATGTAAACCCAGATTAAAGGTAGAGGGGAAGCGTGATTATTCTCTGCCATGGTTGCGAGTCGCTAACACTACAAACAGGACACATATAGATATTTAATCCCAAAAAGACAGATATAAAAAAACCCACTTCATAATGAGTGGGTTTTTTCAGAATCTTGGCTCTCCCACCTGGGCTCGAACCAGGGACCTGCGGATTAACAGTCCGTCGCTCTACCGACTGAGCTATGGGAGAATAGATTGGCTCTCCAACCTGGGCTCGAACCAGGGACCTGCGGATTAACAGTCCGTCGCTCTACCGACTGAGCTATTGGAGAATCTGATGCGCATTTTAGGCAGGAAAACAAAGACCGTCAATCAATTCCTGTAAAGAAATGAATCATTTGCTTTTTTAATATGCACCTCAGGCCCAAAAATAAAAAAATCACCCATAAAGGGTGATTTTTTAAGCTGGAAATAAAAAATTATTTCTCAACACCAGCAGGTTGACCTGCATATTTCGCATTTGCGTAGTCCCAGTTCACCAGGCTTTCTAGGAAAGTAGAGATGTATTTAGGACGAGCGTTACGGTAATCGATGTAGTAAGCGTGTTCCCAAACGTCGATTGTCAACACAGCGATTTTGCCGTGCGCCATCGGAGTGTCAGCATTTGAAGTTTTAAGGATAGAAAGGTTACCGTTTACTTCATCAGCAACTAACCAAGCCCAACCTGAACCGAACTGAGTTGCAGCAGCAGTTGCGAACTCTTCAGCGAATTTTTCGTAAGAACCGAAAGCTTCGTCAATTTTTGCAGCCAAAGCGCCAGTTGCTTTACCGCCACCGTTTTTAGTCAAGCAGTTCCAGTAGAATGTGTGGTTCCATACTTGCGCAGCGTTGTTAAATACACCTGCTTTAGATGAATCACCAGCAGTTGCTTTGATGATTTCTTCTAGCGTTTTGCCTTCAAGCTCAGTACCAGCGATCAGGTTGTTCAGGTTAACCACATAAGTGTTGTGGTGTTTGTCGTGGTGGTATTCTAAAGTTTCTTTGCTGATGTGTGGAGCAAGAGCGTCGTAGTCGTATGGTAATGGTGGTAAAGTAATGGTTGTCATGTTTTCAATTCCTTGCATTTTGCTGGGTTTTGACAATAAGTGGCGTTATTGTAATAGATTCTTAGGCAAAAATGGGCACTGTGTATAAATAACAATACAGAATAAAGCCTGAAAATTTAAAGATAAAGCCACCAATGTACTTGCCAATCGAAATTAAATCGGATTGTTTAATTCGAAATAACTATACTCAATATTAAATTGTTCTGAAATAGCTTTAGCCAGACGTTGTACACCATATTTTTCAGTGGCGTGGTGGCCGCAGGCATAATAATGCACATCCAGTTCCTGAGCATCATAAAAAGTACGTTCACTGACTTCGCCAGAAATATAAGCATCACAGTCTTGTGCTGCCGCTTTATGAATATAATCCTGTGCACCACCGGTACAGAAACCGACTTTTTGAATCAGGTTTTTTTCGGCAGGTAAATGTAACGCATCATAACCGAGTCTTTCTGAAACATAGGCTTTGAATCCTTCTGGCGTCATGGCCTGTTTTAAATAACCAATATTCCCAATTGGACGGCGCTCATTCGGATCAAGCTGTTCAAGGTTTTCCAGTTCCAGCAGGTCTGCAATCGCAATATTATTTCCCAGCGTTGGATGGCTGTCTAAGGGCAGGTGATAACCGACAAGCGAAATATCATGTTGGATCAGGCTTTTAATCCGTTTACCACGCATCCCGGTAATCGGGTAGGCTTCACCTTTCCAGAAATAACCATGATGTACCAGTAACAAATCAGCACCTTGTTCAATCGCAGCTTCGATCGCAGTTTGGGAGGCAGTAACCGCACATAAAATTTTATTGACTTCAGCGCGGCCTTCGATCTGTAAGCCATTCGGTGCATAGTCCTTAAATTCGGAAGATGCCAAAGTCTGATCGCACCAGCGGATAATATCGTTTAAATTCGCCATAAAATTCCTGTCAGTTGATGAACTTGCCAATTCTTATCTATATGTCCAATTGTAACTAAAGCAGCACAAATCTCTGTGGATTTTTTTGTGTTTAGTTATGTATTTGGCATTACAATAGGATACAAATTACTTAGTCATCAACGAATTAAAATATTTTAGAGGATAGCAAAGTGCGCCGCACCTTTACATGGTTACCTTGGGTGTTACTGATTTTAGTCATTATCGGTTTTTTGGGGTGGCAGCAGCTGCAGAAACCTAAATCACCGATTGCGCCGGATGGCGTAAAAATGCCTGCTGAAAAAGTAGAACCGTTGATTGATACTTCGCGTTCTGGAGGGGTTGTCTCCTATAGTGCCGCCGTGAAAGTCGCAGCACCTGCGGTGGTGAATATCTTTACCACACAAAAAGTAAAACAGCAGGCGCACCCTTTATTGACAGATCCAGTCTTCCGTGAATTTTTCGGTGATCAGTTGCCAGACCAGTTTGGTCAGAGTCCAAATGAAAACAGTTTAGGTTCAGGTGTAATTGTACGTCCTGATGGTTATATCCTGACCAATAACCACGTGATTGCACAAGCAGACCAGATTGTGGTGGCTTTGCATGATGGACGCCGTGCCGAAGCCAAGGTCGTGGGTACAGACCCAGATACGGATTTGGCTGTAATCAAGATCGAACTTGAACAATTGCCAGTTTTGCCATTCAAGCTGAGTGGCAATGAAGTCGGTGATGTTGTTCTGGCTATTGGTAACCCGTTTGGTGTCGGTCAAACCGTGACTCAGGGGATTATTTCTGCGACAGGCCGTTCTGATCTGGGCATCAATACCTATGAAGACTTTATTCAGACAGATGCTGCAATTAACCCGGGTAACTCGGGTGGTGCATTGATTGATGTTGCTGGTAACCTGATCGGGGTAAATACAGCAATCTTCTCCCAAACAGGTGGCTCACTGGGGATTGGTTTTGCGATTCCCGCTAAAATCTGTCAGCAAGTGATGAATGCAATCCTGAAAGATGGCCGTGTCGTTCGTGGCTGGCTGGGTATCAGTCTGTTGCCGACAGAACGTAATGATGTATTACAACCTAAAGAATCAGGTGTAGTGGTCGCTGAAGTGCTGGAAAATGGACCTGCAGCAAAAGCTGGCATCCAGCGTGGTGATAAAATCATTAAGGTGAATAATGAAGTGATTACTTCTGCCTCACATCTGATTAATTTTGTCGCTTTACAGGCCCCAAACAGTACTGTTCAGATTGAAGTAGAACGCGCTGGAAAAACTATGACACTGGATGTGGTGATTAGTGAACGTAAAACGCAAAGCAGTTCTTCACAATATATTCCTTTACCAGGTCAGTAATTTTTTCTTCAGGAAAATCCCTCCATGTGAGGGATTTTTTATGCACGCTGTATTTACTATAGATACAAAACAAAAATATTTTATGTGAATTAAATCATTTAACTTCATTGAATAAAAATCAAAAAGGGTGAAGAACAATGAGTTTTATGACTGCGGATCAGGCCAAAATTTTATCGGATGTGGCCAATTTAAATATTGAAATGTATAAGCCTCGCTTGGCTCAACTGATTGAAGATAATGCCCGACTGGGCAATACCGCTGTGCTAACGGTATTTCCCAAACATTTGCCCTTGGAAGAAATTCGTGGTCTTTCGGCGGAGTTGACTGAGCTTGGTTATAACGTGCGCTTTGAGGTGCAGGAATTTTATTATAGCTTTAATGTTTACTGGCTATAATTTTATCAATTGTTCAAAAAAAATCCTGTTCAGGCATATATTTTGCTGCATTTACCTCATAACGAAACTATGAGAAATTTATGTCTTTATTTATTCATCCTGCAGCACAGGCAGATGCACCTTATGTGGTGCTTTCATCCGGACTGGGCGGGCATGCCAGTTTCTGGAATCCTCAAATTAGAGTTTTACAGCAGCATTTTCATGTAGTCACTTATGATCAGGAAGGCTGTCATTCAGATTCTGAACTCTTGCCCATGCCTTATTCGATCGACCATATGGCCTGCCAGATTCTGGATTTATTGATCAATGATGGTATTCGAGAGTTTCATTTTATCGGGCATGCATTGGGCGGACATATCGGCATGCAACTGGCGACCTATCAGGCTGAAAGAAAGTTTAAGCTGCTCAGTCTGACCATGTTAAATGCTTGGGGAGAGCTGGATGCTCATACTCAGAAATGTTTCGAGGCACGAACTTCCTTATTGGTGAATAGCGGGGCAGAGGCTTATGTGAGAGCACAGGCTTTATTTCTTTATCCGTCGCAGTGGATCTCAACCCATATTGATCAGTTAACTGAAGCAGAAAATAAGCAGCTTTTAGATTTTCCTCCAATTTCAAATGTTCTAGCACGCTTACAAGCTGTACAGGCCTTTAAACTGAACGAAGAGCATCAGCAAGCACTCAAAGATGTTCGTGTGCATCTGCTTGCTAATCAGGATGATTTTCTGGTGCCTTATCAACGGTCACAGCAATTACAACAATGCTTGCCGCATAGTCATCTCAGTTTGCTTGATACAGGTGCACATGCTTCCACCGTGACCGAGACAGATCAGGTCAATCAACGGATCCTTTCCTTCCTGATTTCCCCTTAGTTTGAAGATTTTTTAAAAGCCAGACCTCCTGTCTGGTTTTTTATTTTTTCTAATTAATCATTTTGTAGCGTTAGTATGGTTTTTACTTCGAATTGATGCATGAACTGCAAATGCACAAATTGCTACGAGTGCACTTGAATGAAACAGTATGTTCAAAATTGACTCATAGGTAAAAATGGTTATTTTACTAAAAATTCAAAAAATAAAATATTAAGTATTTGATAAATATTAACTAAATATAGTTGGCACACGATTTGCAATGTTTATCTTGTAAATAAAATTCCCGAAGTGGAATCAGAATTTTGAATAAGTGTTAAAAATAATGAGGTGTGAAAATGAAAATAGGTGTCTTCTGTCCAATCGGAAATAATGGCTGGTTACTCTCTGAAAATGCACCGCAGTACATGCCGACTTTTGAGTTAAATAAACAAATCGTACAGCGCGCTGAGCACTATGGTTTCGATTTCGCACTTTCTATGATCAAGCTGCGTGGCTTTGGCGGCAAGACTGAATTCTGGGAACATAACCTGGAAACGTTTACCCTGATGGCAGGTCTTGCGGCTGTCACCAGCAAAATTAAAATTTTCGCAACTGCCGCAACTCTGGTGATGCCACCCGCAATTGTCGCGCGGATGGCATCAACCATTGATTCGATTTCAAATGGCCGTTTTGGTCTGAATGTCGTGACCGGCTGGCAGCCACCTGAATATACCCAAATGGGCATGTGGCCAGGTAATGACTATTTTGGCAAACGCTATGAATATCTGTCTGAGTATGTACAGATTCTTCGTGAACTTTGGGCGACTGGTAAATCAGACTTTAAAGGCGAACATTTCCAGATGGAAGACTGCCGTGTGAGCCCACGTCCACAAGCGGATATGAAAATTATCTGTGCAGGTCAGTCTGATGCAGGTTTAGAGTTTTCTGCACAATATGCCGACTACAACTTCGTATTTGGTAAAGGCCTGAATACTCCAACAGCTTATGCAGAAATTAATGACCGCCTAAAAGAAAAAACAGATGTGACTGGCCGTGATGTACAGACTTATGTGCTGTTTATGGTGATTGCTGCTGAAACCGATGAAGAAGCGCAAGCAAAATGGCAGCACTATAACGATGGTGCTGATATGGAAGCGATTAACTGGCTGATGAATCAAGGCGGTAAAGATACGACTTCTGGTACAGATACCAATATCCGTCAAATGGCTTCTAGCGTATCTCCAGTGAATATAAATATGGGTACGCTGGTGGGTTCTTATGAAAATGTGGCACGAATGTTGGATGAAATTGGCGAGATCAAGGGTACCGAAGGGGTGCTGCTGACGTTTGATGATTTTATTCAAGGGGTTGAAGATTTCGGTCAAAAAATCCAGCCGCTGATGAAATGCCGTGAGCATATTGTGATTGCAGGTGAAGAGCCAGTTCTGGAGAAAAGTGCATGAGTGAATCAATGGTAAAAGCCGGTTTTACTGAAAAACTCGGCACAGGAAAAACCCTTAAAGCGGAACCAGAAGCGATCTGTCTTGCACCAGAACAGACAGCCTTGATTGTGATTGATATGCAGAATGCCTATACCTCTCAGGGTGGCTATCTGGATCTGGCGGGCTTTGATGTCTCAAAGACCAAGCCCGTGGTTGAAAATATTAAAAAGGCAGTTGATGCAGCGCATGCAGCAGGTATTCAGGTGATTTATTTCAAAAATGGCTGGGATGCGGAATATAAGGAAGCAGGTGGTACTGACTCTCCAAATTTCCATAAATCGAATGCCTTAAAGACTATGCGTAAACGTCCTGAATTACAAGGAAAATTGCTGGCTAAGGGTGGCTGGGATTTTGAATTGATTGATGAGTTAAAGCCACTGCCACAAGACCTGGTGATTGAAAAGCCACGTTATAGCGGTTTCTTTAATACCGCACTGGATAGCATGTTGCGTGTCCGAGGTATTCGCAATCTGGTCTTTGTCGGGATTGCCACCAACGTGTGTGTGGAATCGACGCTACGTGATGGTTTTTTCCTGGAGTATTTTGGTGTCGCACTTGCTGATGCTTGCCATCAGGCAGGTCCAGTCGAAGCGCATGAAGCCAGTCTGTATAACATCAAGACCTTCTTTGGCTGGGTGTCAGATACTGCAAATTTTGTAGAGACCTTTCAAAAAGAAAGTGAGTCACTAAAAGAAACTAAATTAGCTGTAAGCGCATAAAGAATTAAAGATCAGGATTAAGGAAAAAATACTATGCCTAAAGAAATCATTATTCCAGCAGGAACATCGAAACCATTAGCACCGTATGTACCGGCAACCAAGGCAGACAATATTGTATATGTGTCCGGTACATTAGCTTTTGATGAAAATAATAATGTGGTGCATGTTGGGGATGCCGCAGCACAGACCCGTCATATTCTAGAAACTATCAAGCGCGTGATTGAAGAAGCGGGCGGCAGCATGGATGACGTAACCTTTAATCATGTGTTTGTCAAAGACTGGGCAGATTATGCTGCGATTAATGCAGTTTATGCAGAGTATTTCCCGGGAGATAAGCCGGCACGGTATTGCGTACAGACAGGTTTGGTCAAACCTGATGCGCTGGTCGAAATTGCTTCGATTGCCCATATATAAGCCGATCCACCTGATTCAATCTCATTACTAGATGCCCCAGGTCTGAAACTGAACATTGACTTGGGGTAGGGAGAACAGCATGAATGCCAAACTATCTAAAATCATCTCAGAAACAGTTGCAGAAAATAATGCATTAAATAAGGTTTTGGCGACTAAGGCATCGGGTGACATTTTTACCCAGGTTGATCAGCAGATTTTCCGTCAGGGCATGTCCAATTTGGGGGCTGCGGTGAATGTGATTACCACGCAAGGCGATGCAGGAATGGCTGGATTTACCGCTTCGGCCGTATGCAGTGTGACGGATACACCACCAACGTTGCTGGTGTGTCTGAACCGTTCTGCGTCAGTCTATGAAACCTTTAAAAAGAATCAGGTGTTGTGTGTGAATACCTTGGCATCACATCAACAATATCTCTCCAATCTGTTTGGTGGAAAAACACCAATGGCAGAGCGTTTCAGTCAGGGGAACTGGAAAACCTTGGTGACCCAGTCACCTGTACTTGAGGATGCCTTAGTCAGTTTTGACTGCGAGGTGGTCCAATGTTTATCCGTAGGCAGTCATGACGTGCTGTTCTGTGAGGTGAAAGCCATGTGCCAGAGTCGAGGCAATGCGCTGATGTACTTCAACCGTTCTTACTGTGAGCCACACAAAATGTGCTAATTCAATTCAATCCTAATCAAGGAGGGGAAGCCGATGCAAGAAAAAGAAACGTGGTTTCCAAAATTCAAGCCTTACCAAGGCAATCTCGATACCACACCCGTGCAAACAGATGAATATCTGCCTGCTGGAAAAAGTATTATTCTCGGGTTACAGCATGTGTTTGCCATGTTTGGCGCAACCGTGCTGGCACCCTTATTAATGGGGTTTGATCCTAATCTCACGATTTTTATTACCGGGATTGGAACCATTTTATTTTTCCTGATCACGGGCGGTCGATTGCCTAGTTATCTGGGATCAAGCTTTGCCTTTATTGGTGCGGTCGTCGCAGTGACGGGTTATTCAGGGGTTGGAGCCAATCCAAATATAGGATTAGCCCTTGGCGGTACGATTGCTTGCGGTATTGTTTATGCCTTGATTGGTCTGCTGGTGATGAAAACTGGCACCAACTGGATTGAAAAACTGATGCCGCCAGTAGTGACAGGCGTGATCGTGATGATCATCGGTTTGAATCTGGCACCCGTGGCGATTAAGAGTGTTTCAGCGAATCAGTTTGATTCGTGGATGGCATTAATCACCATTATCTGTATCAGTGTGATTGCTGTGTTTACCCGAGGAATGGTACGCCGTCTATTATTGTTATTGGGCTTATTATCTTCCTACCTGATTTATTTCCTTTTCACCAATGTGATGGGCTTCGGACCTGCGATTGATTTTACCAAGGTCAGTGAAGCAGCATGGTTTGGTTTGCCAAATTTCCAGAGTCCGGTCTTTGAAATAAATGCCATGCTAATGATTGCACCAGTGGCAATTATCTTGGTTGCAGAAAATCTGGGACACTTTAAGGCAGTCTCTGCGATGACCGGTAAAAACCTGTCACCGTATATGGGACGCGGTTTCTTTGCTGATGGGGTGTGTACTTCATTGTCAGCTTCTGTCGGTGGTACAGGCATGACCACTTATGCCGAAAATATCGGTGTAATGGCAGTCACCAGAGTTTATGCAACCACTGTATTTGTCTTTGCTGGTATCTTCGCAATTTTACTCGGACTTTCGCCTAAATTTGGCGCAGTGATCAGTACCATTCCAGTGGCTTTATTGGGTGGTGCATCGATTGTCGTATTTGGTCTGATTACGGTGGCTGGTGCGAAAATTTGGGTAGATAACCGTGTTGATTTCACCAAGAACAGTACACTGATCATTGGTGCCGTGTGTCTGATCATGGGTACAGGGAACTATAGCTTGCAGATCGGTGGTTTTGATCTGGGTGGTATTGGTACCGCAACCTTAGCCGCAATTCTATTGAATCTATTCCTGAACCGTGGTGAAGATAAAGAATTACCAGCATCTGAATCAGCTGAAACCGTAACTGAGGTTGAGGCTAAGCCAGTCGCTTAAAATGAGGAGTATTTTTTGAGTCATTCAATTGCATTTTTAGGACTCGGGGCAATGGGCTGGCATATGGCCTCCCATTTGCCAAAATTCGGACATCAGGTTTGGGTCTGGAACCGCACTGAACAGAAAGCTGTAGCGCATGCCGAAACTTTTGCAACTCAAGCAGTGAGTATTGAGCAGGCGGTTCAGGCGGATTTTATTTTTTCCTGTTTGCCGACCAGTCAGGATGTGGAAGCATTGATTGCAGCCCATCCACCCAAACAAGGTGCAATCTGGATTGACTGTACCAGCGGGGTGCCAGAATCTGCCCAGAAACTGGCGAAGCTCCTGGAGAAACAAGGCAGTTTTTATCTGGATGCACCGGTTTCGGGTCAAACGATTGGGGCAGAACGTGGCACTTTAACCGTTATGGTCGGAGGCAATGAACAAGCCTTTGAGCAAGCTAAACCGATCATTGATGCCTTTGCTAGTTTAATTGAATATGTGGGAGAAAGTGGTTCGGGCTTTGCGGTGAAAGCCGTGAATAATACCTTAATGGCGACTCACTTATGGGCATTGGCTGAAGGACTGACTGTACTGAAAGGACAGGGCGTTGATTTAAGCAGTGCACTGAACTGTATTAATCATTCCAGTGGTAAAAGCAGCATGTCGGAAAATATCATGGCGCAGCGTGTACTGAACCGTGAATTTAACAAGACCTTTGCACTGGATCTATTGCAGAAAGATATTGGCATTGCTTTGAAGCTGGTACAACAACAGCAACTGGATTTATCGGTGATGTCTTTGGTTCAGCAAAAGTTTCAGCAAATAGCGAAATCTCAGGCCAGTCAATTAGATTTTTCCGCTGCGGTGCAAGGCTTGGAGCAACGTACTCAAATTGAATTAAGAGGATAAGTTTATTTTTAATTTTTTATTAAACAGAGAAACTATGATTCTTTAATTAAAGAACAATAGATTTATCGATTCAAAATTTAAAAAACCGGGAATTTTAATTCCCGGCTTTATTATTGCTAAGATGGCTAAATAGCCTAAGCAATTCTTAACTCTGCTGATTCGATTGATATTCTTGGATCACTTCAAGCGCTGCACGGAAGGCTTCCTGAGTAGCAGGGGCACCGCAGTAAGGCAGGCTATGCAGTAGCACTTCCTGAATTTCTTCAACTGTTGCACCATTATTCAAAGCGCCACGAACATGGCCTTTCAATTCAGTTGGGCTTTTTTGCGCGGTAAGAAAAGCAATGGTAATTAAAGAACGGTATTTACGTGGTAAAATCCCTTCACGTTGCCAGGTTGAACCCCAAGCATGTTCATTAATCCAGTCCTGCAAAGGCTGAGTAAAAGGAACTGTATTGTCCTGAGCACGTTTTACAAAACTTGCACCCATCACTTCAGTACGGACTTTCAAGCCATTTTCATAATCTTGTTGTGACATCATTGACCCTCAATTTTATTATGGGTCTAGCTTAACGTTTTATCTCTTAAATACCATCGTGCAATAGTCGTAAAAAAGTGGCTGAATAGCCACTTGAAATATCCAAAGTGAAGTCAAGAAATAACTTCACTTTGGAAAGCAAGATCCGATTTAGATAAAAGTTCTATCTAAGGACTGGTTGAATGTGAAGGTGCACTTTGAACTGAAGTATCAGTACCTGTTGCATCTGCTTTCGAAATATGAGGATTTTCAAGTTCCAATACTTCCTGTAAATGCAGATCGAAGACATCAGTCAACATGCTGTCGTAGCGACGCGCATTATAGTCCAGCAACTTATTGGCTTCTTCTTCATTAATAAAGCCTTGTTCATGCGCATCAGCCACATGATCAGCAAAACTGAGTCCTTTAAATTGACCTTTGTTTTCGGCTTTTTTAAAGCGATCCCAAAGCTGCTCAATCTCCAATAACATGGTGAAGGTTGATTCCATACGACCATTCACATCATCTTCCGCTGTGCTATAGAAAACATGCTTTTTCAGTACTTTCCGGAAAGCGTTATCTTCCATCATGACATTTGCGACTTCCTGTTTAAGTCGGTCAGATGGCTTCGCGACAGGGCGGCCAAATGGGAAACAGATAAGTTTGACCATACCAGCAGCAACACCCACCGGGAAATTTGCAAACAGGTCATAAAACGCTTCCTGAGCCGTATATAAAGATTTCTCAATTGCCAATTGTGCATGCAGACGTTCAGCTTCAGTTTTTTTGCTATGTTCAAAGAATTTCAGGATTGCCGTCGCAATAAACAGATGGGCATGAATATCAGCCAGACGGCCAGAAAGCATTTCCTTGCGTTTAATATCACCGGCAAGTAAACCCAGACACATATCTGCAGTCAGGGCAAAGTTGGCACTGAGCCGGTTAATAATCTTGTAATAAGGACGGGTAAAATCAACTGCACTTTGTGGCGCAGCACTCGAACCACCGCTAAAAGCATAGGCAAAAGAGCGGGCAGTCCGGTTAAAGGTATAACCCAGATGCTTAAATAACATAATATCGAATGGATTCAGAGCGGCTTTTGGGTCTTCAGCTTGCAGAAGCTGTAATTCTTCATACAAATAAGGATGGCAACGCATCGAGCCTTGACCAAAGATCATCAATGAACGGCTGAGAATATTGGCGCCTTCGACTGTAATCGATACTGGAATGGCCTGATAGTTGAGAGCCAGGAAGTTACGAGGTCCCATTTGAATCGCACGGCCACCCACGACATCCATACCGTGATTGACAATTTTACGCATGGTCTCAGTGGCATAGTATTTAGCAATTGCCGTCATGACTGCCGGTTTACCACCTTGGTTCAGACCACAAGTCACTAAATAACGGAAAGCTTCCAGCATATAGGCATCACTGGCAATTTCACTATTGGCTTCCTGTACGCCTTCAAATTTACCCACTGAAATCTTGAATTGCTGACGGATTCGAGAAAATGCACTGACATTCAGGTAAGTCATTTCGGCACTGGAGGTAGATAAAGCCGGTAGGGAAATACCACGGCCAACTGCCAGACATTCCATCAGCATACGCCAGCCTTTGCCGGCATTTTTCACGCCACCAATGATCCAGTCTAAAGGAATAAATACATCCTTACCTTCAACAGTACCATTCATAAAAGGGGAGCCAGGATTATGACGTGGACCGACTTTTACCCCTTCATGATTGGCCGGTAGCAAGGCACAAGTAATCCCATAATCTGTTTTATCACCGAGTAAATGATCAGGGTCATACATTTTAAAAGCCAGACCAACCACGGTGGCAATTGGTGCTAGAGTAATCCAGCGTTTGGAGAAATTCATTCTCAGTCCCAAGACTTCCTGACCTTCAAACTGTCCATAGCAGACCACACCGGTATCTGGAATCGCACCGGCATCTGAACCGGCTTCAGGACTGGTCAGACCAAAACATGGGATTTCTTCACCTTTGGCCAGACCGGGTAAATAACGATCTTTTTGTTCATCGGTACCATAATGTAGTAACAACTCACCCGGCCCAAGTGAGTTAGGCACCATACAGCTCACAGCAGCAGTGAGAGAGCGTGAAGAAATTTTGCTCATCACCCGGCTTTGAGCAAAGGAACTAAAGGCACGACCGCCGTATTCTTTGGGAATAATTAGTCCCAAGAAGCCATTATCTTTAATATATTGCCAGATATGTTCAGGCAGCATTTTCTTCTCATGAATTTCCCATTCATCCAGCATGCTACACAGCGTTTCGACTTCGTTATCCAAGAATGCCTGTTCCTCAACGGAAAGTTTTGGATAAGGATAGCTATTAAAGGTTTCCCAGTTCGGCGCACCCATAAAGAGTTCTTTTTCCCACCAGCTGGTGCCGGAATCAAGAGCCTCACGTTCTGTCGGGCTAATGCTCGGCATGGCATCCGCTAATGCCTTATAGGCTGGCCTGGAAATGAAAGACATACGCAAAGGTTCGATCATGACGACCAGACTGATCAGGATCAGAGGAATACCCAGAATCAGTGACCAAGGACTGATAAAGGCACAAACTACTGACATGATAATCAGGGTAATTGCACCAGTGGTACGGGAGAGTTGAAAAAAGAAAATCGCCCATAAACTGGCAATGAGAAGAAGTACGGCGAAAATAAATAGCATTGTTATATTTCTCCAGGGTCATACAATTGTGATGCTGCCGATCTCCCTAAGGTGTCTTCATAAGACTTGATCAATTTTTTTACATCGCTTAAGCAACTGGCAAATTCACAATTGTTGTTGTGAGAACGATCGTTATTAAATATTTCAACGATATATTGAAGTGTTTTATCTGTTTTTGAGATTGTTTGAAAAATGCACAGTCTTCAAGTGAGAACACGCAAAGAAATGTGAAGATAAGTAATAACTTAATCTTTAAGAGAGGGTAGTTAAAATAATTAAAAAGTGAACAAATATAAATTTAGTTAGGCATAAAAAAGCCCTCTACTTGAGAGGGCTTTGATCTAAGTCATTTTAAGCTTCAATTGCCTGTACAGCGATTTTTTTCGCTGGATCAACTTTACGGCGTACTTCCGGAACCGGTTCACCATAGTATTGACGATCTGCAAAGTAACTTGAACGTACCATCGGTGCTGACCAGATATTCTTAAAGCCAAGCTTACGGCCATGTTCTGCATAACGTTCGAATTCTTCTGGCGTTACAAAACGGTCGATTGGCGCATGCTGTTTAGATGGCTGTAGATACTGGCCAATCGTTACATAATCCACGTCATGTGCTTTCAGGTCGTCTAACAGAGCGAGAACTTCTTCTTCAGTTTCACCGATACCGACCATCAAACCACATTTGGTTGGAATTTCTGGGCAATAATCTTTAAACATTTTCAACAGATTTAAAGAGTGCTGATAATCAGAACCTGGACGCATGGCTTTATACAGACGTGGCACAGTTTCGATGTTGTGGTTAAACACGTCTGGTGGACATTCAGTCATGATGCGCAGGGCAATGTCCATACGACCACGGAAATCAGGTACCAGAATTTCTAGCAAAGTCTTTGGACTTAATGCACGAGCTTCTTTAATACAATCTACAAAATGCTGTGCACCGCCATCTAGCAGGTCGTCACGGTCAACTGAAGTGATAACTGCATATTTCAGACCCAGGTTGGCAATCGTTTCTGCCATATGACGCGGTTCATCCGGATCAAGTGCATTTGGACGACCATGTGCCACATCACAGAACGGACAGCGACGCGTACAAATATCACCCATAATCATAAAGGTTGCTGTACCCCCACCAAAACATTCAGGCAGGTTCGGACAGGCCGCTTCTTCACATACGGTATGCAGTTTTTGCTGACGAAGTGTAGTTTTAATACGCTGAACTTCCTCGGGAGCGGCCATTTTCACGCGGATCCAGTCCGGTTTACGTGGCGTTTCAACCGTAGGAACAACTTTTACAGGAATACGGGCGACCTTTTCTGCGCCGCGAAGTTTGATACCCTGTTCAGGTTTACGGTTTTCAGACATATATAACTTTTCCACTGTTTTGAAGGAGGGAGATAAATCAAAGTTAACACTTTTTTAATTATAACGAAACTCGGGTGAAATAGGGCGAAAAGGATTATTCATTTAAAAAATGTTCTTATCACACAATATATGTAAGTTAAATACACCAAATTGGCAGCAATTACGTCATAATATAGCGTAGATTAAAGCAAAATTTTTTAATTTTAAGGAGCGTTGAATGCCACGTAAAAAAGAGGTCGTTAGTGGGACTTTCGTTAAGTACGATGCGGTAGTTCTAGGTTCAGGCCCTGCGGGCGAAGGCGCGGCAATGAAACTTGCCAAATCTGGTAAGCGTGTTGCAATTGTGGATATGCGTGAACAGCTGGGTGGTAACTGTACTCACGTAGGTACGATTCCAAGTAAGGCATTGCGTCAAACGGTATCCAGCATTATCCGTTATCAACGTGATCCAATGTTTCAAAAAGTAGGTGAATGGAAACAATTCACCATGAAACAGGTACTGCGCAATGCACATAAAGTGATTCAGCAGCAGGTGGATACTCACTCACGTTTTTATGACCGTAACAAGATTGATATCTATCATGGTCGTGCTTATATTCAAGACGAAAATACGATCTTTGTATTTACACCAGATGGCATAAAAGAAACCATTATGTTCCAGCAACTGGTGATTGCGACCGGTTCACGTCCATACCGCCCAGAAATTCTTGATTTCAATCATCCACGTGTATTTGATTCAGATAAAATTCTGGATCTGGATTTCTCAATCCAAAAAATCATTATTTATGGTGCAGGTGTGATTGGCTGTGAATATGCATCGATCTTTATTGGTCTAGGACATAAGGTTGACCTAATTAACACCCAACCAAAACTGCTCAGCTATTTAGATGATGAAATCTCTGATGCGTTGTCTTATCACTTACGTGAACAGGGTGTATTGATCCGTCATAATGAACAAATCGACTTCCTTGAAACTTCTGATGATTATGTGGTTCTACATACACAAAGCGGTAAGAAAATTAAGGCAGATGCGATTCTGTGGTGTAACGGCCGTTCAGGGAATACTGACGGTTTAGGCCTTGAAAATATTGGCCTGAAACCAAACAGTCGCGGTCAATTAACCGTGAATGAGCAGTATCAGACTGAAGTCGAAAATATCTATGCTGCAGGTGACGTGATTGGCTGGCCATCATTGGCTTCTGCTGCCTATGACCAAGGTCGTTGCGCAGGTGCTAACATGAGCGGTGAGCAAGATGTTGCACCCGTGACTGATATTCCGACTGGTATTTATACCATTCCGGAAATCTCTTCAATCGGTAAAACTGAGCAGCAGTTGACTGAAGAAAAAATCCCGTATGAAGTGGGTCAGGCTTCTTTCCGTCATCTGGCGCGTGCACAGATTACCGGTGATACGGTTGGTGAATTAAAAATCCTGTTCCACCGCGATACGCTGGAAGTTCTGGGTGTGCATTGCTTCGGTAATAACGCTTCGGAGATTATCCATATTGGTCAGGCAGTCATGAACAGCCCGAACAATACGATCAAGTATTTTGTGGAAACTACATTCAACTATCCAACGATGGCAGAAGCTTACCGTGTGGCAACCTTGAATGGTATGAACCGTTTATTCTAATTTGATTTATTCAGGTTAGATCAAAAACCCGCAGGTTTGGCTTGCGGGTTTTTTATTTTCCAGATTGAAAAAATTCAATCTTGTCAGTAATGCTGGAAATTAGGCTGCCATTTTGCGGCATTCTTCAGCACAGCGACGGCAAGCTTCGGCACATTGCTGGCAATGATCATCCTCATGATGGCCACATTCTTCTACACAATAATCGCAAGCTTTAGCACATAGCTCGCAAATCTCTTTGATAAATGGAGATTGCTTTTGTTGCATGCGGGCGCAGAGCTGACACAGATCAGCACAGTCCAGACAGCGCTGAATACATTCCCGCATCATTTCTAAATGTTCTTCTTTCAGGCAGGCACTGGCACAGTTGGTACAGGCCAGCGAGCAGGTCATACATGCGCGGACACAATCTGAAAACTGAATCTCGTTCATTTTTTTCTCCTTTTTGCGGCTATAGTAATCGCTTGTTTTTAATACGCTAAGCAGAAAAGGAAAAATACACTAGGCAGTTTGAGTGAGAAAAAGTAATCCAATCACCGATTTTGTTAAAAGCTGTATTTTTAAAAAATTTAATTTAAAACCTCTATCCTGATATTCCCAAAATAGGATGACTAAAAATTTAAAAATAAAACCATTGAGGCGGTCATTCCTCAATGGCGGAAAATCTACATGATGAGTCGTTATTGTCGAAGGCTTAAATGACCTTTCTCTTTATTATATTTTTATGGTGATTAAAATGGACGACTACCTGCCAGGCTGATACGTTTTAATAAACGGCGCTGATCAGCAGGGAAAGGACGGCGTGAATGTAGAGTAACCTGATTGTCCCAGAACACGATATCGCCTGCTTCCCAATGGTGCTCATAAGCGAATTCAGGTTTTAAGACATGCTCACGTAATTTTGCAATCAGTTCATTGCCTGCCTGATCATCATAATTTACCAACTCAACTTCGGTATGAGTATTTAACCAAAGTGCTTTACGGCCAGATTCAGGATGGGTACGTACCAGTGGGTGCGGGTAGGCATGACCTAAAATTGGCTGATCTTTAAAGCGATATTTTGGCATATTACCTGCATAAGCATTACCACCTTTATTGCTCTGGAAGCGTACAAATGGATTATAGGTAATGAGCTGTAACTGATCGATTTTTGCTTTGGTTTTTTCATCTAAGGCTTCATAAGCCTTGATGGTATTGATCCAGGACGTCTGGCCACCGTCTTTTGGCAGTTCAATGGCATAGAGTAAAGAGCCAAAAGAAGGTAATGGTGTCCACTGGTGATCGGCATGCGGTGCAAGTTCACCGTGACCGGTGTAATCCCCTTGACCGACTGCATTGGAAACTGGTACGACATCAGGTGGAGTGCCCGTATCTGTTTTAGAAGCCAGCACTGGCGTGTCGGCATCTGGACGGAAAATCGAACCGAAATAGGTGGCAAATGCCAGATACTGTAGATCATCCAGACTTTGATTCTTAAAGATCAGGATCAATTGTTCAGCCAGAGCCTGCTTCAGACGCAGGATGGTTTCGCCAGATTGGGCTTTACGGGCATCGAGGCCATAAACCACTGCGCCTAGGGCTTGATCTGCCTGCGGGACAATTTTGATTTCATCAGTATTCTGGAACTGATCTTGCTGATGCCAGCGTGGTGCATCGTGAATGGCTTGTGAAAGTTGGGTCAAGCTTGTCATTGGAAAGTCTCTGAATTTTCTTGTTGCAGAAAATCTAAAAAAAACCAGAGCAAAAATAAAATCAAAAGAATTGCTAAACTTATGAAAAAATTAATAAAAATATCTAAATGATTGATTTGATATCTTTTAATTAAAATGGCAAAACAAAGTCCTAAAGCTGCTGAAAAATGTCAAATATTTGACAATCAGTGTGCGCAAAAAGCCTGATTAAAGTACTCAAACAGTTCTGGAGTCTGGCTCCAGAGCAATAGAGAAATAGCGAGGAGAAGTACCATTGCTATCGCAATGGAAAGCTTGAGCAGAAAGGTGGAATCAGTCATGTACGATTTGCTCCTCATTTACCCATAAGTGCACCAGTACACCAAAAATACTTAAGGCAATCGACAGCATCCATACCGCATTATAATTGCCACTCATGTCATGGTTTACACCGCCGAGCCAGCCGCCAAAGAATGAACCGACCTGATGGGTAAAGAATACAATCCCGCTGAGCATGGTCAGATATTTCACGCCAAACATATTGGCAACAATACCGTTGGTCAGTGGTACGGTAGAAAGCCATAATAATCCCATGATGACACCAAACGCATAGACCGTCCAGGTGCTTAAAGGCAGCATCAGAAAGGCGATAATTGCAAGCCCGCGCAGACCGTATAAGCCCATTAGCAGACGTGGTTTGGAATATTTTCCACCGAGCCAGCCAGCCGTATAGGTACCGACAACATTAAACAGGCCCACTAGTGCCAGGAAAATGGTGCCAGTTGTAGCATTGAACCCATGATCAATCAGATAACCCGGCAGGTGAATCCCGATAAAGACCACCTGAAAGCCACAGACAAAAAAGCCCATCGCCAGAAACCAGAATGGCTTATGGTTTTTGACTACCACTAAAATCTCTTTAAAGCTGAGTGATACCTTATTCGGTGTAGGAGTCGCATTCGGATCGACATACATCGGGGCTTTTAGCATCCAGGCCAAAGGTACAATCAAAGCGATTAAAATTGAGCTAACGACAAGTGCTGCTGACCAGCCGACATTTTGTAAAAGTAATAATGTTGAAGGCAGCATAATAAACTGGCCGAAGGAGCCTGCTGCACTGGCAATCCCCATTGCCAGACTACGTTTTTCAGGTGGTGCAGCTCGTCCAACCGCAGATAATAAAACCGGGAAAGAGGTGGCAGACAAGGCCAGACCTAAAATCAGCCCGACGCTGAGATTCAACAATAATCCGGTTGAACTGACAGCCATCAATAACAGGCCAAGCGCATATAAGGCACCGCCAATGGCAACAACAATCTTGCTGCCATATTTATCAGCGAAGGCACCAGTAATGGGCTGAACAGCACCCCAGATCAGGTTCTGCATGGCAATGGCTAAACTAAAGACATTATGACCCCAGCCAAATTCTTCACTCATTGGCACCAGATACAGGCCAAATGCATGACGAATCCCCAAAGATAAAGCCAGAATAATGGCAGCGCCAATCAGCATACAAATCAGGGTTCTGGAAAATTGACTGTCAGCCATAAGTCATTCATGCATATAAAGTTGATAGGTATAGTATTCGATTCAACCTAGAGAGGCGATAAAATAAAAATTAATCAAACGATAAATTTTTTTTATAGCTGCATAGAACGTCAGAAAACAGAACAACGGCCGTAGCCGTTGTCCTGAAGTATTCAGTTTTTTTTAATGAAAGAATTAATTGATTAGAAACGCATCCCGAATCCGGCATAGGCCAGAATTGGATTGACTTCAATATCGGCTTTGGAGCGAATCAGTTCACCTAGATTTGCATCTGTTACCGTAATCGTGGTGTCATTTTTCAGATGAGCATAAGATACAGAACCTACCGCGAACCAGGTATCATTAAAGTCATAAGTGAAGCCGACAGTCGCGACAGGAGCAAAAGCATCAGACGCTTCCAGATCAACTTTTGGATTAGCACTACTTTCTATCCCATCTAGAGAAGCGCCAGCTTTGCCTTCCTTAATGTTGGCAATCATATGACCGGCTTTAATCAGGTCTTGTTCAGTACTTGAATTGATTTCCAGTTCATTGAAATAGGCATACATGAGTCCAAGCCCGACATAAGGACGGAATTTATTGACACCTGTTTTGCCAAAATGGTACTGAAATTCAAAAGCCGGGGTCCAGGCACGTGCAGATGCTGCCGGTCCATATGCTTCCAGATCCGTAATCGGGATGTCATTTTTTAAGTCAATACTCGGTAAATCAATGCCACCCGGTATTTGAGGAATTAAATCAATACTTGGCGTTGCCATTGCAGAGAATGGTGCATAAATCTTGCCTTTACCTTGCAAGTCGACTTTGGGAGGAATGCCGGCTTTTATTTCCAGTGAGACATTGTCGGTAAAGAAATAGTTGGTCATGATCCCGAGTGTAGTGACATCATCAGCTTCCAGACCTGTTCCAGCATTATTCCAGCTTTCCAAGCCATAAATCTCTGCACTGCCACTTAAATTGCCAGATAAAGTTTTTCCGCCTAAGCCATCGATGAGGTTAATGAAGCCGGTTGAAAGATTCGACTCCATAGCAGGATCAAGATTGCCTTTGACTGCAGCGATCGAGATGTCACCAACTTTAGCCGTTTCACCATCTTGAACTGCTGTATTTACCGCAAATGGTTGTGCTTTTCCTTGTGGCATGACATGCAGTGCACCGACTGAAACGGAAAATCGCTTAAAGCCATCGCCATCCTGTAGGCTGAAATATGGGGATTCTGCATGTGCAAGCAGGGGTAGTGTGGCTAGACCTGCCATGCATACCATGATTGTCTTCATTGTTCAGAGGACTCCTTGTCCGTGCTAGTTATTTGTTTTTCTATTGAACAATTTAGTTAAATCTCACCAATTTACACAGTTACAGAACGAGTAGTGAAAAGTTAACAGAAAGTAAAAAATTCCAAAATTTGTATAAATTGTATTAATAAAATATATATTTATGTAAAAATTATTATGAATAGTGAAGATAAATAGGATATTAATTTTTATAAAATTTTCAGTTTTATCGAAGTAATAGAATAATAAGTGAGTAACATTTTTCTCATTAATCTAAGTTTTAAATAATGATTTAAGTTTTCTGCTCTGGACGTAATTTATACAAGAAATCAGCAAATTTTCCGCTCAAAACCTACTAGAAAAAGCTTGAATAAATTTAGCTAACCGATGCTACACAGCAGATAGAGTTTTTTTGTACAATAGCCGCATAAATTATTGAGTATTGCGCATGAGCTCCCAAAATTCTCCCAAGAAAAAGCCACTGGTTAATTTACCGTTTCCATTAAAACAGGCAGAGCAATCTGCTTCAGATGAAGTTCTGGAAGATCTGCGACCTAAACCGCAGCGTTATGCCGACCGGACTTGGATGCCACCTCGTGGTACACGCCGTTCAATGGGCAAACGTTAAAAAATAAAAAAGCCATGAAGTTCATGGCTTTTTTATGAGTAAAATTTGAGATTTTCTTAGCGAACTGTTTTACGCGCCTTATTTTCAGGTTTTGGCGGGGCAATCTCACGATCGCCTTTCCAGACATCAATAAAGTCTTTTTCATTGATATTATAAAGTTCCAGTAGCGCCAGAATTACGGCACCAAACAGCATGGAACCTTCAGAATTATTCTGAAAGTCAAAAATCTTGCCATTCAGGTTATGCAGAATATCTTCAATCTCGAATACACGATCACGACCATTGCTGTCGACCGGATAAATCTGAGTATTGAGCAGAATTTTGGCCAGACTCTTTTCATTATCGGTCAGTGCCAGAACATCAATCAGCTCATCTGTCGCCGGAGTAAAAATCACTGAATCCCGAAAGATGGTATGCAGGAATTGCGACGTAATTTTCGGAAGCGCTTTTTCTACAAAAGGCCGGAAAGATTGCGGAAAAATGACATTGTGAGAAATGCCTTTGAACATTGGAGCGATCTCTTCGACTTTATAACCAGCAATGCCACAACCGACCGAAGTAATAAAATATTTAATTTTAGGATGGTTCTTGGTGTAAATCTTGAAGTCATCAATATAGTGCTGGATCTGTGAGAGAGGCATCTGTTGCAAATGCTCATTCATAGTCGGAATGGCATAACTTTGACCTGCCCAGCCACGACCAACCCCCATGACCGCCCCAAAATGCTCATAAGCTGTTCTGGCTGCTCCTCCGGCATGTTGTCCAGCCAAGTTGCTTCCGAAAACAAATACCGTATTTTCTGGCAGAGATTTAACAATACTTTCATCGTGATAATGGTAAGTCATGGCTTTTTTATTCGATGTCCTGATTAGCTTCATGTTGCCTTTGAATTGAATAAGGGTCAAGGTATTATTATGCAGGACTAGCCAAACAGATAGGACAATATTCCACCCATGATCCAAAACAGCATACCGAGTAAACCTAAATAAAGTTGTTGTCTGAAAATGCTTAATTTATTCTTTTGCACAAGTGATACTCATGGGTGAGTTTTAAAAAAAGTGTTTTTGAATAAGAAAGTAAATAACGCTAACTAAATAGAAAAGGCCCAAACAAAATATGATTGTGCCCATATAGCGAAACTGATTCTTAGTCACGATTTCACGATACTCTTTATCTTTCATTATCCTGCCAATTTTTTATAATTTTTAAAGATCTCAATTTTATATTGATTGTTGCATAATTCAAAATTGATTTGGATTGATCTGTACCTTATTCATTAAATCTAAGTAAAGTAAAGCACTATAAAATAATGACAATGATACTGTTTTATTTTACCAAACAGAAACCTGGATAGGGATTGAGTAATTCAGTTTTACCCCCATAATAAATTGAGTCGATATCCGCAGTGAAATGATTAAAGCTATGAGTGATAAACAACCCTTTGAACTGGTGACCAATTATCAACCTGCTGGCGATCAGCCACAGGCCATTGAAAAGCTGGTCAAGGGTATAGAAAAAGGCTATCACGATCAGCTTTTGCTGGGGGTTACCGGTTCAGGTAAAACCTATACTATGGCCAATGTCATCGCCCGTACCCAGCGTCCGACTATTGTCATGGCCCATAACAAAACGCTGGCTGCACAGCTCTACGGTGAATTTAAAGCATTTTTCCCGAATAATGCGGTTGAATATTTCGTCAGTTATTATGACTACTATCAGCCAGAAGCCTATGTGCCATCTTCAGATACCTTTATCGAGAAAGATGCGGCAATTAATGACCACATTGACCAGATGCGTCTTTCGGCCACCCGTGCACTTTTAGAACGTCGCGACGCAATTATTGTCGCTTCAGTGTCTGCGATTTACGGTCTGGGTGATCCGAATGCCTATATGAGCATGTTGCTGCATGTGGTCGAAGGCGACCGTATTGGACGTGATGATATTATTCGCCGTCTGGTTGAAATGCAGTATTCGCGTAATGAACTGGAATTCCTGCGCGGTACCTATCGTATTCGTGGTGAGATCATTGATATTTTCCCAGCCGAATCGGATCAGGATGCCATCCGGATTGAGCTGTTTGATGATGAAGTCGACTCCATTCGCTGGTTTGATCCTTTAACCGGGAAAATGATCCGTAAAGTGCCGCGTGTCACGATCTATCCTAAAAGTCACTATGTAACACCGAAAGACAATTTGGCTCGCGCGATTGAAACCATTCGAGATGAATTAAAAGAACGTCTGGTCTTTTTCCGTGAAAATGACAAGTTGCTGGAAGCTCAGCGGATCGAGCAGCGTACCCGTTATGATCTGGAAATGATGCAGCAGCTCGGTTATACCAACGGTATCGAAAACTATTCACGTCATTTATCGGGTCGTCCGGCAGGCGAAGCACCGCCGACGCTTTTTGATTATGTACCCGATGATGCCTTGCTGATTATCGATGAATCGCACGTGACTGTTCCACAAATTGGAGCCATGTACAAAGGTGACCGTTCCCGTAAAGAAAATCTGGTGAATTACGGTTTCCGCTTGCCAAGTGCACTGGATAACCGTCCAATGAAATTTGAGGAATGGGAACGTATTGTACCGACGACCGTGTACGTCAGTGCCACACCTGCACGATATGAACTGGAAAAATCTGAACAGGTAGTCGAGCAGGTGGTTCGTCCAACCGGTCTGATTGATCCGGAAATTGAAATCCGTCCAGTCTTGACACAGGTCGATGATGTATTGTCTGAAATCAATATTCGTAAGGAAATGAATGAGCGTGTGCTGGTGACGACCTTGACCAAGCGTATGGCGGAAGACCTGACATCCTATTTAAAAGAATATGGAATCAAGGTGGCCTATTTGCACTCCGATATTGATACTGTTGAGCGTGTGAAAATTATTCATGAGCTGCGTACCGGTGTGCACGATGTTCTGGTCGGCATTAACCTGCTGCGTGAAGGTCTAGATATGCCAGAAGTTTCACTGGTTGCGATTTTGGATGCGGATAAAGAAGGTTTCCTGCGTTCAGAGCGTTCACTGATCCAGACCATTGGTCGTGCAGCGCGTAACTTGAAAGGTAAAGCGATTTTGTATGCGGATCGCATTACCGATTCTATGCAAAAAGCGATTGATGAGACTGAACGCCGTCGTGCCAAACAGATCCAGTTTAATGAAGAGCATGGCATTACACCACGTAGTGCAGTACGTCAGGTGATTAAGGAAATTGATACAGGCGAAGTGCTGGATGATGAAACTATTGAGCTGAAAGCTTCCGATCAGGCCCGTGCAATTAGTGCAGATGAACGCCATATCATGGCCGATCCAAAGATGTTCGCGAAGCATATCAATAAACTGGAAAAAGAAATGCTCAAGGCTTCAAAAGAACTACAGTTTGAGCAGGCTGCACGTATACGGGATGAAATTTTACGTTTAAAAGCGCAGATGTTAAGTTAGGTCTGTGTGTAAATTACAGATTTAAATTACGTAAAATCAATCACAAACCTAACATAATGCTACAAAATATGTCTGCGGATGCCGCTATTGTAAGTACGAAATATTCATGTTGAAAATTTTGTCCTGATCAAATAGGTATCGTATGACAACTAAAAATAATCTCCCTCATGCGGGATTGAAACTTGCAAAAATTGCAGTGGGTAGTGCAGTTCTACTTGGACTCGGGGCTGCAACCATGGCTTATGCCAAGAACGATTCTTTACCCACTGTAGAGAAAGTTGAACTGGACCGTTATTTGGGCACCTGGTATGAAGTGGCTCGTAAGCCACTTACATTCCAGAACAAGTGTGATCGTGACGTTACGGCGACGTATACATTAAATGAAAATGGTAACGTTAATGTAGATAACCGCTGTATCCAGAAAAATGGTCAGGTGACTCAATCCGTAGGTGAGGCATACATTCAGAATGCACCTTATAACACCAAGCTTAAGGTAAGTTTCTTACCAGAGTTTATTCGCTGGTTACCAGTGGGCCGTGGCGATTATTGGGTATTGAAGCTGGATGATAATTATCAAACCGTACTGGTCGGTGAGCCAAAACGTAAATATATGTGGGTATTGTCACGTGATCCTCAACTGGATCAGAATGTGGTGAATGAATACCTGCAATATGCGCAATCTGTGGGTTATGATTTGAGTGATGTGATTCATACCAAACAAACCCAACAGGCAAGAAAATAAAAGGCCACTCGGGCTATGTATAAAAACCATGCTTCGGCATGGTTTTTTAATGCTTTCTTTTTTGAATCATGTATTTTGCCTTGTTGTCACCTTTGGTCAGATGAATCTTCAAGCTTTATTTTAGACTAATCGTTATAATGCGCCGGAATGATTTTGGGTTTGAAGCATGTATAAAGGCATTGCATTATCGGTATTAGCATCAGTGGTATTTGGTGTCCTGTATATATTCACGCCATTGTTGCAGCCTTTAGACAGTGAACAAACCTTTGCCTGGCGGATGCTGGCGACCATTCCATTTTTGACTGCGTTCATGTGGTGGTCAGGTGACCTCAGCCATATCACTCAAATTTTAAAACGCATTCTCAAACAACCTGCTTTTCTGCTCTGGTTGATCATCAGTTCCCTGTTATGTACGACACAGTTGTGGCTCTTTTTATGGGGACCAATTAATGGCCGCGGTTTACAGGTATCCTTGGGATATTTCCTGTTGCCCTTAGTCATGGTGCTGGTCGGATGTGTGCTTTATAAGGAAAAACTATCGCGCTGGCAGATGGCAGCAGTCGCACTGGCCATATTAGGTGTGGGACATGAAATCTGGCGGATTGGTTTCATTGCCTGGGAAACGGTCTATGTGGCACTGGCATATCCGCTGTACTTCTTTATGCGCCGTAAATTCCAGACGGATCATTTAGGCGGTTTCTGGTGGGACCTCTTCATCATTCTGCCTGTCGCGATTTATCTGGGCTTTATTCATAGCGATTCCATGCAATTGATTCTTAATGCGCAGCATCTGATTTTTGCGGTATTGGGTCTAGGCTTTTTAAGTGCGTTAGGATTGGGAAGCTATATTCTGGCAAGCCGCTATTTGCCTTTTGTCATCTTTGGGCTATTGAGCTATCTGGAGCCAGTACTTTTGGCTTTTGCGTCTATGGCATTAGGGGAGCGGGTTGAAGCCGGCGAATGGCTGACCTATCTTCCGATCTGGCTGGCCGTCGTATTGTTGGTAATTGAAGGTATACTACACATTATTGAACAACGAAAAAGACGCCTGACACTAGCACAAAATTTAGAGCGTTATCAGAAACGTTTAGATTCTTGAATGATAAATTTGGCTGAATAAACAACATTTAACAAAAATCTGGTTTTTACAGGGAATAGATGATTTTTCAAATTTTAAATGCAAAATCATCTGACTAATTACAATTATTTTCAAAATTTATAGTGAATATATCGGATTTTCGGCCAGAGTTAATCAGCTTTTGATTCAAACTTGCGGCCAATTCCATTACAATTATCGGGTTTTGAAATTTATGCTTAGATTTACAATTAATTAGAGGACGTATCTGTGAGCAAAGACACTATCGTTGCCCTCCATGCAGAGCACCAAGGTCGTTGGAAAAACCGTGAAGAACTTGCGGAACGTATGATTGCCCTAGTAGGTCAGTTATATCGTGAAAAAAATATCGTAGCTACAGTTTACGGTCGCTCTTTAATTAACCGTTCTGTAATCCAGATCCTTAAAGCGCATCGTCGTACTCGCGTATTAGACGTTGAGCTTTCTGTTGTAGACACTTTCCCAATCCTTGAAGCATTGGCAAAAGTGGAAAACATCGGTACTGCTGAAATTGATCTAGGCAAACTTGCTGTTGAATTCAAAGCAAAAGGTGGTGATGTTAACGCATTCGTTGCTGACGCTGTGAAATCACTTGAAGGCAATGCAACTTCTGTAGAAGGTAAAGACGTGGTGCTTTACGGTTTCGGTCGTATCGGTCGTATCCTGGCCCGTTTGATGATCAGCCAGTCAGGTCTAGGCCGCGGCTTGAACCTGAAAGCAATCGTAGTTCGTAAATCATCTGACGGTGACCTTGAAAAACGTGCGTCTTTATTACGTCGTGACTCAATCCACGGTCCATTTGCGGGTACGATTTCTGTAGACGAAGAAAACGAAGCAATCATTGCAAACGGCCAGTTCATCAAAGTGATCTATGCATCTAATCCATCTGAAGTGGATTACACTGCATACGGTATCGAAAATGCTTTAGTGATCGACAACACTGGTAAATGGCGTGATGCTGAAGGTCTTGCTCAACACCTGAAATGTCCAGGCGCTGCTCGCGTAATTCTGACTGCACCTGGTAAAGGTGACATGAAGAACGTTGTATTTGGTGTGAACCAGGCTGACATCCTTGATGAAGATCAAATCATCTCTGCTGCAAGCTGTACTACCAATGCGATCACTCCAACACTGAAAGTGTTAAACGACAAATACACAGTGATCAATGGTCACGTTGAAACAGTTCACTCGTTCACAAACGACCAGAACCTGATCGACAACTACCATAAAGCTGATCGTCGTGGCCGTGCTGCAACATTGAACATGGTTATTACTGAGACTGGTGCTGCTAAAGCGGTTGCGAAAGCACTTCCTGCACTGAAAGGCAAGTTGACTGGTAACTCTGTACGTGTTCCTACGCCAAACGTATCTCTTGCAATTCTGAACCTGACTTTAGACAAAGAAGTTGATCGTGATGAAGTAAATGAATACATTCGCCAAATCTCAATCAATTCTAACCTTCAAGGTCAAATCGGTTATACAAACTCGACTGAAGTTGTATCTTCTGACTTTATCGGTTCTCGTACTGCAGGTGTATTCGACGCTCAAGCGACCATCACTTCAGGCAACCGTTTAACTTGCTACGTTTGGTATGATAACGAAGTAGGTTATAGCTGCCAGGTACTTCGCATTGCTGAACAAATGGGCGGCGTAAGCTATCCAAAAGTTCCTGCTGAAACAAATGCATAATTTGTAGAAGTCATCTAAAAAAAGAGCCTCTTTTGAGGCTCTTTTTTATTGTGGAAAATAAAGTTGGCCAATCAGCTTAATAAAATCATATACATTAATTGATGGAAAATTCACCTTGATACGCTCATATGAATCTGTTAGCTTACAAATGGTAAGTACATTAAAAATAGTAAGTAATAACTAAAAACCGTGATCAAGAAAGGAACTCTTCAATGACCAAGTATGCAATCAGTCCATTGTTGGGACAGGTGCTATCTAATGAATGCCCATCCCGTGAAATACTGGAACATCTCACCAATAAATGGTCAGTGCTAGTATTGCGCTGTTTAAGTGAAGGTGTACATCGCTTTAGTGAGCTGAAACAGCGAATTGAAGGGGTCAGTGAAAAAATGCTGGCGCAAACCTTAAAAATGTTGGAGCAAGATGGTTTTATTTTAAGAACGGTTTATCCCGTTGTGCCACCCAAAGTGGAATATCAATTGACCATTACCGGTTCGCAAGCAGCAGAAAAAATAAACTATTTGATTGGCTGGGTAGAGCGCAGTTTGCCAGAGATTTTGGAAAATAAAGAGCGTGTTACTAAATAAAAATTAAATTGCTTTTGGGGGAAGCAATAAATGGATAAATCAGAAAATTTAGTTGCTCGATTATTGGCAGTGTACGCAATTATCCTAACTTTATGCATCGCAATTTATGCGATCTTTCGACTTTTAGAAGTTGATCTCACTTTAGCGACTAATCTTTTACTTTGATCAGCTTCAATCTTTGCTCCAATAGCAGTATTGATGACTTATACGAGTTGGAGAGAGCAGAAAGGGAGTGAAATTCTATCTAGTATGTCTAAAGATAATTATGCATCTTTGCTTGAATTAGAGAATCATTTGATAGATGTAGCAAATGGTGTGAAATATCAATTTAGATCATGGCAATTAAGTGAAAATAGAGAAAAACTTTTTAATAACCAGTATCTTTTTGAAATTGAAAAATTAAAAGATCGAACATCTTCACTCAAAAAGAATCTGGATATGATAGTTCGGTATCAAGAGGAAAATATAGAATTAAAGACATTGGTAAATAATTTTAATTCTGAATGTGAGTTGGTGAATGAAGGTATAAAAGAACTCTGTGATCATATTGGAACATATGGTAATGATGATACTTACTTTAAAGCTAATTATTTAAAATATGAAAATGATCTTGATATGACAGTAGGTGAAGCTAATAAATCGAATCAAGAGCTTAGAAATTATCTCATCAACCTTGTTTTTTATAAAACTTAATAAGACAGTTTCTAATTTTCTTTTGGATTACAAATAAGTTATTTTTTCAAAATCAACTCAATCAAAGAGTAAAACACAATCAAGAAAATTAAGCTTAAAGCAGTAAATCACTTCAACTATAAGAAAAGACCTAACTCAAATTTAAGCCAAGTAAAAATATTTTGTTGATCTTTATTTTGTATAAGTTCCTCACAATAATTTCTTGATAAATCGTCAATCTGTATCAGCTTTTTGCTTGAATAATATAAAATAATCTTAAATTGGGTCTTCTTCATGGAAAGCCCAATAAATATAGTCGAGAAATGCTTTAAAATATGGCAGAATAGGCGGTTTTTAAAGTTTTTAGAGGATTGGCATTATGCGCTTTGTTGATGAAGCAGTCATTACCGTAGAGGCTGGCGACGGTGGCAATGGCGTAGCCAGTTTTCGCCGTGAAAAGTTCGTACCATTTGGTGGTCCAGATGGTGGTGATGGTGGTCGTGGCGGCAGCATTTATATTCAGGCTGACGACGACACGAGTACCCTTGTAGATTATCGTTATACCCGTAAATTTCGCGCTGAACGTGGTAAAAACGGTGCTGGCGCAAACTGTGCTGGTCGTGGTGGCGAATCAGTTATTTTAAAAGTTCCTGTAGGAACAACTATCGTCGATTCAGAATCTGGCGATATTATTGGCGATCTGGTTGAAGATGGCCAGAAAGTATTAGTGGCACATGGCGGTCAAGGTGGTTTGGGTAATACCCACTTTAAATCATCAACCAACCGTTCTCCGCGTAAATGTACGCATGGTACCAAAGGCGAATTCCGTGAAATCCGCCTTGAGCTGAAAGTACTGGCTGATGTGGGCTTGCTTGGCATGCCAAACGCAGGTAAATCAACCTTTATCCGTGCAGTCTCTGCAGCAAAACCAAAAGTGGCAGATTATCCGTTTACGACCATGGTACCTAATCTGGGTGTAGTGGATGCGGATCGTCACCGTTCATTTGTAATGGCGGATATTCCAGGTCTGATCGAAGGTGCGGCAGAAGGTGCAGGTCTCGGGATTCGCTTCCTGAAACATTTGGCACGTACTCGTATTCTGCTTCACATTGTCGATGTTCAACCGATTGACGGTTCAGATCCAGCTTACAATGCCAAAGCGATTTTGAATGAGTTGCAAAAATTCTCCCCAACACTTTCAAAATTACCGGTGGTATTGGTTCTGAATAAGGTCGATCAGCTTGCTGTAGATACTCGCGATGAATGGTGTAATCACATTCTTGAAGAATTGCAGTGGGAAGGTCCTGTCTTTAAAACTTCAGGCTTAACGGCTGAAGGAACTAAGGATGTGGTGTATTACCTGATGGATCAAATCGAGCAGCAACGCGAACGCGAAGTTGAAGATCCTGAATACGCAGCAGAGATGAAAGAATTCCGTGATCAGCTTGAAGCTGAAACACGTGAACAAACGATTGCTGCGAAAGAAGCTTATCGTGAAATGCGTCGCGCTCAACGTCTGGGCGGCGATGACTTTGATGATGAAGATGATGACGACAGCGACGTAGAAGTATATTACGTACGTTAATCTTTTAAAGATAAGTCTGAGGACAAGATGATAGAAGTGGTAGATGGGCAACGTCAGCTCAAGGGTTGTAAACGAATCGTTGTTAAAATCGGATCATCTTTACTCACAGCAAACGGGCAAGGTTTAGATTTAGATGCTATCTCGCATTGGGCGGGACAAATCGCGGATCTACACAATGCCGGACACGAGATTATTCTCGTTTCTTCCGGAGCTGTGGCTGAAGGTATGGTTCGAATGAAACTTGAGAATCGACCCACCGATCTACCCAGTCTTCAGGCTTGTGCTGCCATTGGTCAGATGGGTTTAATCCAGACCTGGTCAAGTGTGCTGGAAAAACACAGCATTCAAACTGCTCAGGTGTTATTGACTCATGATGACCTGGCAGACCGTCGTCGCTATCTCAACTCTTGTGATGCTTTGCAGCACCTGATTGACTGGCATGTGATTCCGGTCATTAATGAAAATGACACGGTTTCTACTGACGAAATTCGCTTTGGTGATAACGATACCTTAGCTGCGATGGTGGCGGGACAAGTTCACGCAGATCTGCTGATTATCCTGACTGATCAGGAAGGCATGTTTGACTCGGATCCACGTTCTAATCCGGATGCCAAACTGTTCCATACCGTGCGTGCCATGGATGAAAGCCTGTTTGATATGGCAGGCGGCGGCGGAAAATTTGGTCGTGGCGGTATGCTGACCAAAGTCCGTGCTGCACGTCTGGCTGCGAAATCTGGTTGCCCAACCTTGATCGCTAGTGGTGATAGCGACAATGTTTTATCGCGCCTGATGGCAGGTGAAATGTTGGGTACGTTATTTATCACTGATGATGATCGCATGACTGCACATCAGCAATGGTTGGCAGCGCATCTGCAAACCGCAGGTCGTTTGGTAATTGATGATGGTGCGGTTAAAGCCATTAAAGAGAATCACCGTAGCCTGTTGCCGGTCGGTGTCAAAGCGGTAGAAGGACATTTTGACCGTGGTGATGTGGTTGAATGTGTTGACCGACAAGGTCACCGCATTGCTGTAGGACGTGTCAACTTCAGTTCACGTTCAGCGGAAATCGTGAAAGGTCTGGCCTCAGATAAAGTGCATCAGGTCTTGGGTGAAGCGCGTTCTTTAGAGATGATTCACCGTAATCATATGGCAATATATTAGCAAAAACCTACCATAACCTAACATAACGTGAAGGCTTGATTCTGTAAGGGATTGAGCCTTTTTCTTGTGTGGTGCAATAACATGCAATAGACTAACAGGAGGTTAAAGTGGGAGGTTAAAATGGAGGTTAAAAATAATTAATCGCCATAAGTACTCAAAAAGATACCTGTTTTTAGGGGGTGTGGAGGTTAAATCAACTACCAAGCCTCTTAATTGCCTGAAAGCTAAAGAATTGTCGTGAGGTTGCCGTGTTATCTAAATTACAGATTGATGCTATTAAGCCATCGAGTAAATTACAGAAAATCAATGATAGTGAGATGCTGTATTTATTCGTATCCCCGACAGGTCGTAAAACTTGGAAAGTGCTTTATACGCTTGATGGGAAAAAGAACACAATCACCCTGGGCGAGTATCCAAAGGTGCTCAATGCTAAAGATGCACGTTTAAGACGTGACGAGATAAAAAAACAAATATCCGAGGGCATCCACCCGACAGAACAAAAACGACAGGACAAGATAAAAGATTTATCAGAAATGAGTTTTGCCGACCTGATCCAGCTTTATGCTGAAAAAGTCACACCACACAAAAGGGGCGGACGTGTGGAAACCGTTATTTTGAGTAGCTATATAAAATCATTTCCCAGATTGATGAAGAAACCAGTAAACCAACTAGGACAGCTAGACATGATTCAATTTAGGGATGAGCGATTAAAAAAGGTTAAGAGTGCGACAGTAGCTAGGGACTTGGGCTTATTAAGTGCTGTGTTCAAGTATGCACGACAAGAGCTAAGAATTATGAGCAGCTCCCCATTGGACGATGTAGCCAAGCCGAAACAGTCAGTAAGTAGAAACAGACGTATTTCACAAGATGAGATAGACCGAATCTTAGAGGCATTCAAATATGATGGACGTTCTCAGCCAATCACTAAGAAACAGCAAACAGCATGGGCGTTTTTATTTGCTATAGAAACAGCAATGAGGGCAAGCGAGATAACAGGCTTAAAGTGGTCGGATGTTTACGACAAGCATGTAGAGCTTGAAATCACTAAAAACGGTACAGCTCGAAAAGTGCCTTTATCCAAGCGAGCTATTGAGCTTTTAAGTTATATGCGAGGGATAGACGAAGCCGATGTATGCACTCTTAAAAATAAGGTGGCTGATGGTGAAGTGGGCAGGGGCGGATTATCTGCATACTTTACCCAAGTAGTGAAAGGTAAATTAAAAATTAATGATTTAACTTTTCACGATACCCGACATGA
Source organism: Acinetobacter sp. YH12235 (assembly GCF_013417705.1). NCBI lineage: Bacteria > Pseudomonadati > Pseudomonadota > Gammaproteobacteria > Moraxellales > Moraxellaceae > Acinetobacter > Acinetobacter sp. YH12235. Next base: position 221,076 of record NZ_VPDL01000002.1, read on the forward strand.
AGCCATTTCACGCATGGTTAAGAATGCCAAGCTCCCAGTAGAGGTACTGGCAAAAATTACAGGGCATAAAACCATAAGCATTTTAATTAATACCTACTATAACCCCGACATTGAAGAACTAGCCAACCATCTACACAAGGAAGATGACCCCGATATTATCTTGTTTAAAAAGTCTGTTTGAGTACGACAAGATAGGACGTGCAATAACTAGCAATTACTTAATTATTTGATATATTGATTCAGCTAGGTATAGGCAGGCCAGCCGACAAGCAAGTACCCAACTTGTTTACCTAGCTACTTTTTGGGGGTGCTGTGGGAGGCATTGATTTTGAATTTAGAATTTCTGAATAAACAGCAGGCTATATCTTATTTTAATAAACAAACTAATTTAGATATAGATAGAAGAACTTTCTTAATTTACTGTCTAGAAAATGAAATCCCTATTAAATATAAAGCGATTACCGAATTTAACGCCATCAAGGGCTTTTTTATAAGTGCTGATGAGTACACTCAACTTAAAAAGCATCAAAGTATTGAAGCGGATTTTGAAAAAAAAGAAGATGATACCATTTTCGCTCAACAGAGTTTTGATGAGCAGGTATCTTCACTGGCTTATGAGTTTTGCGTAAATAACCTTTCAGACGAATACAGTAGTGCATTGCCCTTAACTAAACTGAATGCTTTTATTAAAGCCTCTAAACTTGTTAAAGAAACGGAAGAATATGCAGAACTATTGAGTAAAAAAGAGTCTATAGATAGGTTAATTAAAATTAAGAAAGCCTCCCGCATACTATTATTAGAGGGAGGTAATGGCGGATTAGCATTTCATGAAGAAAATACGTTTTCAGTGAAAAGCGGCATTTATGATTTTTTAGATAGCTCACTTAGCATTAAAGGACTTATTCAAGAAGAAATCAAAAACTACCACGATGGGCTTTACGATAGCCAAATACCAAGTGTGAGCAGATATTTTATTAGTGATAGTAGCTTTTATTGGAAAATTGAAAAAAAAGAACAGGATATACTTGGTAGTTTTTATACGGATGGAATTTTTCAGCAGGGATTTTTAAAATCTGACATTGATAGTCTAATCAAAAAACTATTCCAAAAAGAAAAAAATACAAAAGAAGTGGATATTTTACATCCTAGAACAGCGAATAATGCCTCAAAAATTATTAGTGCCTTATGCGAATTAAATAAACTAGATATTACTCAACCATATGGAGATTCTAATAAAGAAATCATGGCTACGCTTGAACGACTAGGTACACCACTTAGCAAGGATGTTATAGGTGACTGGTTAAAACTAGCTCATGAAAACACAAAGTAAATTCTAACTAGAGTGCTAGTAATTCTAATTAGAACAAAACAATAAAAAACAAAAACATACTTCACCCAAGCAATAACGCTTTATGAATTGCAAGGGTGCAATATGCTATACACAGAACAATATGCTCGTATTAAACAATTAGCGAGCGCACCATCTACCCCCGAAAAAATCTACACAGTAAAGACAGGCGAAAATGCAGGCATGAAACGCAAAGTTAATGCCAAGCCTGAGCGTGTCGGATTACTCCCAGTCAGTGAAAAAACAATTTGGACTTGGGTCAAGCAAGGGAAATTTCCGCAACCTCTTAAAATCAGTGGCAACGTCACTGTATGGCGTATGTCTGAGGTGCAGGCATGGATTGAAGAACAAGCCAACATTGCAACGATGGAGGCTTAATCAATGAATAACACCCAATTAAAACAAGTCCTAGCACACCTCAAGCAAGGAAAAACTATTTCCCAGGCTGAGGCTATCGACCTTTTCAACTGCTACCGCCTGAGCGCAATTATTCAGCGTTTACGCAATGCAGGCTATGACATTGTGACCCATAACGAGCGCAATAAGTCAGGCATTGGCAGACATGCACGTTATGAACTTATTAAGCAGGTGGAAGCATGAAAGATTTTGTATTGGCTTCATACCGACCAATGAAAGACACAGAAACCGAAGCACATTTAATCGTGAATGATGATGCAATGGTATTTGTTGAACTTGATGCGGTGGATGGTGCAGAGCTAGAGATTTTGGCGGCTCATGAAAAACTGATGAAAAACCCCGATGCGGTGGACGTTGTGGCATTTCACTATGGCAGCTTAAAGACTTTGTTTGACAAGTTGGCAGAGGTGGCAGCATGAGCGAAATTATAGATTTTAAATCTGCAAGCGTGGTGGATGACCTTCCCTTTACAGATGACGAATTGCGGTTAGCGAATATCTATGATGTTGCAGTCGGTTTAATTATTGATATTGAGGAGGGCAAAAACTTCTCAATGGCAGAAATCAAAGCACAAATGATTGAAGTCCTAGAAATCATACAAGAGGAGTTGTGAGCATGAACGATTTATATACCTACGTCCTTGCTTCATTCACCCCAACAGATCAAGCCGACATTGAAGCGGATTTAATCCTGAATGATGAACCTATGAAACTCTTACAGGTCACTGGCATGGATGGCGACATTGCAGACGTTATCGAGGCAAGAAAGCAGCTCTTAAATGATGGAAATGCAAAGGATGTTTTGATTCTACATTTAGGCAGCCTTGCCACCTTGAATGATGCAATTTTGAAAGGGGTAGCAGCATGAAAGAGCTATTTTTTGAAATGTTTAAAGGACTACTTTTAGGCATGTGCTTTGTTTTGTTTTGCTTTGTTATTGCAACTCTAAGCCGTTCCGCTTATGCTGTAGACCTCTCAAATAGTCTTAGCGATTCCTCACATCGTAAAAGTGATTTTTTTGTGCCTAAGTTTTGCAAAGCCTCTCAAGCTGTGCAGAAAACAAGCGCAAGCGTTACAGCTACGCCAACAAGGCTGCAATCCATCTATGATGGGATGACATCACAAAATAAGTCAGCAATGGCGAATATGTGGGGCGAGTCTAAGACCTCGAGAGTGAATCCCATCACCAGTTTTATATTGGTGAAACTTCTCAAAACTCAAACTGTCTTAGGAGGCAATCATGCCTAATCAAATCAATAAAACCGCTCAAAACTTTTTAGAAAATTCTCAAGTGATTATTGAATCACTGCAAGGTACATTGCTTCGCTTATATGTGAGCTATGACCAACACGACATATCCGATAACAAAGCAAAGGCGATGCTTGAAGTATGCGAAACGCTGGCAAGTGCTGCTTTAGAAGATATTGAAAGTGCGAGCGCAAAAACAATCCTGGACATCTCAATGATTGTTAATCTTGCTACTGGCATCTTATACACGCTTGAAGAACTGGCGCATTTAAACCTAGCAAAAGGGCATACAGCAGCAGCTATAAATGGATTAACCCTAGCTTGTAGCACATTAAATGAATTGCTAGAAACTGCGGTGGATTATGTGATGAAAGGGGGTAGCCACAATGCTTGATTATGACCACCCCAAAGAACTAATAACACCCGATGCCATTTTAAACGAATGCACACAGCTTGTATCGTTTAATGATGCTTATTCATCACATCCATTAATACAGCGTTTTGGCAGTCCTGAGCAGCCGATTTATATTGATGATGGCAATGTGGATATAAACGGCGTTACCTATGCACAGCCTTTAATTATGCCTATCTATGATGGGCAAATGGAGCTTGTTCAATGTGCAGTCATGCAGGATGGGCAGCGTGTGGCCGTCATACCTGATGGACTGGCTAAAGGTTTTGCAAGGTATGGTGATTTTGACCATGCCCAGCCAGTAATCATTACTTATGGACTGGAGGCTTTCTTTAAGGTCGCACAGACTGGCTACGCCGTTGTATTGGTGCTACTGCCCACCCTATGCAGCAGCCATAAAACAGAACTCAAGCCGTATGATTTTGAACAAATACAGTTCGTTATTAACCAGTTATCACAGGCAGGTTATAAGCAGCTTTATTTGCCAGTCAGAATTGAACAAATGCACCTTGAGCCATTTAAAAAGCTGGAGCAGAACACGGCTGTTAGGCTGCTATGCCAGTATTTAAGAATCGGTGTAAATCAGTTCGAGATTGGATTAAGTCAGGATGAAAGCGTAAGTGAGGTACTGGCGTTTATTGAGGAAGCTATTGAGCTATTAAGTAAGCCTACCGATTGGGGTGATTTATTGCCGTTATCTCAATCAGAAACCGTTTTAAATCCTTATCCGATACATGCACTGCCACCACTGGCACAGGAGGCAGTAAGGGCTATTTCTGAGCATGTGCAATCACCGATTGCAATGACGGCCCAATGTGTCATTGGTGCAATGTCACATATTGCACAGGCCCGCGTTAATGCTCCCCATCCATTTAATACACAAGGCGAACCATGCAGCTTGTTTCTACTGACCGAGGGCCAAAGCGGAAGCCGTAAGAGTACAAGCCGAAACCTAGCGGATCAGGCCATCATTAGGCATGAGCGTAAACAGTACGAGGCATACAGACAAGAACTAGAGCAGTGGAAAAGCGGTCAAGCTGGGCTACCTAAAAAAGACCGTGAGGCATACTGTGCAGAGAATCCACCACCGAATGACCCTAGCACCCTATACAGCGATATAACCCTTGAATCTATTGCAGGGCTTTTCATTGACGGCGTTTTAAATAATGCCTCTATTGCCAGTGATGAGGCAGGGCAATTTTTTGGCGGTCATAGCATGAAAGCCGATACACGCAACCAAGCACTAGGAGGCTATGCAAAGTTATTTGATGATGGTTTTGTGGAGCGTACCCGATCTAAGTCGAACTTAAATGGCAGTGGCCGAGCTTATGACGTTCGATTGACGTTTAATTTGCAGGGACAGCACGAAGTTCTAGCAGAAGCATTAAAAGACCCAGTGTTAAGGGGACAAGGTTTTTTGCCTAGATTCATTCTAACCATTCCCGAAAACCTAGCAGGCACACGCCTACAAGATGCAATCTATCGAAATAAGAATGCAAGCACTGACCATAGGCTTATAGCCTACTGGACGCGATGCGAATATCTACTTGATGACTGCCCTCAAGTGAAAGCCGAGCATGAATTGCATAATGGGCGATATGTTCTGCCTATGAATGAAGAAGCAAAGGAAATAGATGCAGCGTTCTACAATATGTTTGAAGAATTACAGGGCAAAGGGAAACGCTACGAATACCTACAAGCGTTCGCTAGTCGTGCCAGTCAATTAGCACGCCGTCTAGCTACTGTGTTCGCTTATTTTGAGGGCTTACAGTGGATTGATGCCAAAACCCTAAAGGGAGCTTGTGAGGTTGTTAAACATTCATTAAATGAGTGGGCGATGTATGCAGAAATTGAGGTTAAAGCGGAAAGTGATGCTGAAAAGTTGATTAAGTGGATTGCCAAAAAGTGCAATGACCAAAAGACCGACCGCATAGCGTACTCAAATGTTCAAACTTCATGCCCTAGACCCATGCAAAAGAATAAAAACCTTTTGGAAATGATTATTCAGCAACTAGAAGATTCACACTATATCAAGATCGAATCTATAGGGCGCACAAGGTACGTTGTAATTCACCCTTTTTTAGTAGAATCGTGACTAAGTGACTAAATGGGCCTGAAAGCCTTACAGCACAAGGCTTTTCACTTAGCAGTCATGGTTTGACTAAGTGACTAAGTGACTAAATGGAATTAATCATTTAATTTTTTAGTTTAGTCATTTAGTCATAGCGGTTTTAGGTGACTGCTAAACAGAGAGCCTTATATATCAATAGTTACAGGGCTATTTAGTCATTTAGTCAGACTTTTGAAGAAAAATATATAAATTGAGAATTGAACAATGCCAAACGTAAACAAAGCAACTGTGATGGGTGTATTAGGCCGTGACCCTGAAACTAAACAATTTCCCAACGGTGGCAGCATTACTACATTCAGCGTTGCAACTACTGAGTTTTGGAAAGACAAGACCACTGGAGAGCGCAAAGAGGCTACAGAATGGCACAGAATCACCACCAGCAACCGATTAGCTGAGATTGCTAGTAAGTACCTCAAGAAAGGCGGAAAGGTTTATATTGAGGGCTCACTACGCACAAGGAAGTGGAAAGACAGTAAAGGAGCGGATCGGGAAGTGACAGAGATTCGAGCCGATGAGCTGCAATTGCTTTAACCGAAGCTCCCTAAATATGGGGAGCTTTTTTTATAGGTGGGAAGTTGGTAGCGGATCGGCTGCTAGTGCTGGGGGGCTTGGTTATCTTCAATCGAATGAATAAACCTAGATCGCTCTAAATCGCACCAGCAAAAAAAATCTCATTTCAGCAGAAAGTTAAAATTAAGTTAAAGCAGATACAATCAATATTCTAATTTAAAAGCCTAAATCATTAAGCAAATACAGGGTGTCTTATGTCGAAAGGTAGCGTGGAAAACTACAGCTTTGTAAGCGTCAAACAACTCAACCCAGCAAAGTTATGCAGTCCTGATTATCTACGCAACAATAAACAATTCATTATCAGCATAAGCAGCAACTACGGTAATTTTGACTTAGACCTAACCCATACACCTTGCAACTATGGCGGTGTAAGATTTTGGCTTTTATGCTCATGCGGTAAACGATGCACCAAACTGTATTTAAAGCGCGGTGCATACGCTTGCAGACAATGCCAGCAACTCAACTATATGTCACAACAATGGAATAAGTCAGATATACCGCTACTACGCGTCAGACGGCTACGGAATCGCTTGGAATGGCCGCAAGACCTTCGAGCTTGGCCTATCTATCAAAAGCCGAAAAACATGCACTGGCGCACATTCTCAGCACTTGTAAGGGAACTAGAAGAAAGAGAACAAGAGCGGCTGCAAATGTTTATTGTTTATTTGAAAGGTATGGGTATTTGGTGAATGTAACGGTGTAACCTTAGGATTACTTAGGATTTACACAGTAGCCCAAGCCTTATCATTTATTAACAGTAGGACTAGCGCAATCTTGCATTTCGCAACAACTACGCGCGCGCACGCGAGGGAGCGAGTTAAAGTGTGGTTTTGACCTTTAAAATCCCAATAGAGTTACAGTGTGATTATTGGAGCGGTTCACTGCTACAAATGGCCTCAACATAGAATAACCCCCCACCATCTAAAATCCTCAACTTCGGCAATGCACACGCGCCTGGATGCACGTATCTGCAATCAAAAGTATTCCGTGATTTTTACTTCATTGTAGGACAGCGCAAAATTGCGTTCAGTGGGGCATCTCTTAACTACCTTTAAAATGTAGTAGCGGATCAGGAACATTCACCCCACTGGGGGATATGCTCAAATTTGAGCGCATCTAAACAACCTAGCTACTTAATCAGCCACTTGGACGGCTAACTTAATTCGACATTTGAAATGCGGATTTAAAATCTGAAATTCTACTGACTAGCTCAAAGATAGTTAGTGAGTAGCTTAAAGATACTCACAAAGGATAGGATTCTAAATCTGATCCTACCTGAGCCACTAAATAGAGGAGCAGCTTAAATACTCTATTTCGCTCCATCAAAAAAGAGGAGGCGAACAAAATAATTTATTGTTCAAAATAGGGGGTACAGAACACGATTGGAGGTTAAATGGGAGGTTAAATATTTTGACCTTATAAAATATTATAATTAAAACAATAAGTTATTATCTTTATATATCGCAATCATATGGCGATTTACTAAATCTTCGGTCTATAAAAAAATCCCGCTTTCGAGCGGGATTTTTTTATGACATTTGGATTAAGTTTATTTAATCCATCCCATTCGAATAAAAGGCTTAAACAGGAATTGATGAATACTGAAAATAAAGCTCATGATTTTATTCTCATATTTCCACCAGAGCGGTAAGCCGGCAAGATTGACTGCTAAAGCAATCAGGAATGCTCCCACCATATCAATCGGAAAATGTACACCCACATAAACCCGTGACCAGGCTACCAGCCAAGCAGTCCAGAGCAGGATTCGTCCCAAATCACGTTGTGCTGAGAAATAATAGGCAAAGGCAATCCCGCTAAAAATACTCATGTGATTGCTTGGGAATGAACCTGTAGGTGCGTGCTCAATCAGGGTTTGACCAACCTCCATGACAAAAGGGCGGGGTGTGTTTAGAACGGCAGATAATACCTCGCTAATCGACAAGGTGATTGCTGTGAAGATCGCAGCTTTAATAATCCCTGTTTTGATTTCACGACTGCCACGCAGCCAGGTAATAGCAAAAATCAGCAGGAATACATACACCAGATCATGCGCTATCAGACTGGCATAGTTAATCATCCAGATCGAGGCTTGGTCAGGTACATTGAGAAGATGAAACAGATACAGGTTTAGTTGATCGAGTAACATGAGGAGAGAGGGCTGACACAAATGTCCGTTACTCTAAACCGATCAAAGCTCAATTCATATCTGAGTTTGTATGAATTTGTAGCATCGATTTTTCACAGAATATTCAAGTGATAAAAAACCACCCAAAAGGGTGGTTTTTAAACATCTGAATAATTTTATTAAGACTTATTTAAACTGAATAGAACCATTGGCATTGACGGTCATTTTGGATTCACCCGCTGCCATTTCCTGTTCTGGAACTGCTTCGGCATAAGCAGATTTGGCCATCGCCATGCGTGGCACAGGTGGATAGCCCGAATTATTGGTGTTGATATTCAGATTCACCAGTTGATAGCCCGGTTTGTTCCAAGCTTGAGCCAGACTTTGCGCACGTTGCTGGAAGTTTTTCGAAGCTTCAAGCATCAGCTCGTTTTCTACTTTCTTGCGTTTTGCTTCAGATACTGTGAAGTTAATCGATTCAGTCTGGAAGTTTTGCTGTAGCTCAGCAATCAGTTGCGAGGCGGCTTTAAAGTCAGTCGATTCAATCCGTACCTGCGCACGAGCACGCCATTCTCTTAACTTGCGGTTGTCGTTGTCATAGACTGGATAGGTATGCTGTGAACCGGTTTCAATTTTTACCGTAGGATATTTTTTAGCAGTATTAATGGCCTGCGTCATCAACTGGTTGATTTGTGCTGCCAGCTCAGCCGGCTGTTTATTAGATTTTTCAACAAATAAATTGGCATTCATCAGGTCATTGGAAATATCGCGGCTGGCTTCTGCCGAGATATTCACCACATTATAATTCAAGGTTTCTTCAGGAGCTGCGAAAGCGGCAGAAGATAATGCGCCGAGCAAAGCAAGCGCTGAAAAAGAAGAAAGACGCATTTTGTTGTCCTGTTTTAGTGGAATTGTTGGCCTTGTGCTGATCATAAAATACTAAGGTGGAAATGTGTTGATATTCCGAAATTATTGTCGTTGGATTGTTAAAAATATATTTTATTTATTATAGGTATATAGAAACTAAATGTGATAAAAATTATATACTTATTGAGATAATTGTTTGATAATTACACTGTTGTATTCATGACAACAAAATTGCATAAAATGTTTAGGGTTCCTTGTCATTGCCATGCATAAAGTTGATAATTTAGACAGCAACATTTTTTGATATATTTTTTCAATAACAGCCGAGGCAAATTGATACTAAAAGTTGTTTATTTTCCTGAAAAAAACTGTATCATCCGCCTCTCCTAGTTACTGAATAGAAAATTGTCTAACTAGATTATATAAAGCACCGAGTCAAACGACCGCAAGTCACCAGACTTATTTCTTTCAACCCATATCAGAGATGGTAATTCGATATGAGCGTTTCTTCTGTAAATCCTGCCACCAATTCCACAAACGAATACTACTTGACTCGCCAAAGTCAGATGGAATCGAATGTGCGTAGTTATCCACGTAAATTACCGTTAGCGATAGCGAAAGCACAAGGTTGCTGGGTTACCGATGTTGAAGGTACGGAGTACCTTGATTGTTTAGCTGGGGCAGGGACATTGGCATTAGGCCATAATCACCCTGCGGTCATTCAAAGTATCCAGGACACACTTGCAAGCGGTCTTCCATTGCATACGCTGGATCTCACAACTCCTTTAAAAGATGCTTTTACTGAAGCACTTCTGGCTTACCTGCCAGGTGGCAAAGAAGAATATTGCTTACAGTTCTGTGGTCCATCTGGTGCAGATGCGACTGAAGCAGCGATTAAACTTGCCAAAACCTTTACTGGCCGTAGTTCAGTGATCAGCTTCTCTGGTGGCTATCACGGTATGACTCACGGTTCTTTGGCAATGACAGGTAACCTGTCTGCGAAGAACTCGGTGAATGGTTTAATGCCAGGCGTTCAATTCATGCCATATCCGCATGAATACCGTTGCCCATTGGGTCTAGGCGGTGAAGCGGGCGTTGATGCTTTGACTTATTATTTCGAAAACTTCATTGAAGATGTCGAAAGCGGTGTAACCAAGCCAGCAGCTGTGATTCTTGAAGCGATTCAAGGTGAAGGTGGGGTGGTAACAGCACCTGTAAAATGGTTGCAGAAAATCCGTGAAGTGACTGAAAAACACAACATTGTGTTGATTCTTGACGAAGTTCAAGCAGGCTTTGCGCGTTCAGGCAAAATGTTCGCATTCGAACATGCTGGTATCGAACCTGATGTGGTTGTAATGTCTAAAGCCGTTGGCGGTAGCTTGCCACTTGCAGTACTGGGTATTAAACGTAAGTTCGATGCATGGCAACCTGCTGGCCATACCGGTACTTTCCGTGGTAACCAGCTGGCAATGGGTACAGGTCTTGCGACGCTACAAACCATTAAAGAACAAAATCTTGCGCAAAATGCACAAGAACGTGGTGATTTCCTGCAAGCTGAACTGAAAAAACTGGCGGCTGAATTCCCATGTATTGGTAACGTACGTGGTCGCGGTCTGATGATCGGTGTTGAAATCGTCGACGAGCGTAAACCAGCAGACCATATGGGTTCTTTCCCTGCTGATGGCCAATTGGCTGCAGCAATTCAAACCGCTTGTTTCAACAACAAACTGTTGCTGGAAAAAGGTGGTCGTAACGGTACAGTGATCCGTTTACTTTGCCCATTGATCATCACTCAGGCTGAGTGTGAAGAAGTTCTGGTTCGCTTCAAGAAAGCGGTTGCTGAAGCTCTAGTCGCAGTTCGAGGCGCATAATTCATGGTAGATTTTGCAGAACACCGTAAAGCGTTACTCTGCAATGATGCTGCATCTATCGCTGACTATGAGTCGGCGATGGATCAGGCGACCAAAGCGGTTGCAGCATGGTTGCAAAACGACAAGATGTATACTGGCGGTAGCATCAAGGAATTGCGTAGCGCAATTGCTTTCAATCCTTCTAAAGAAGGTCTGGGCGTACAAAAGTCTTTAGAGCGTATGGTTGAGCTATTCCTCAACAAGAGCTTGAAAGTACATCACCCGCATTCTTTAGCGCATTTGCATTGCCCAACGATGGTCACTAGCCAGATCGCGGAAGTGTTGATTAATGCCACTAACCAGTCAATGGACTCTTGGGATCAAAGCCCAGCGGGTTCTTTGATGGAAGTGCAGCTAATTGACTGGCTACGTCAGAAAGTTGGCTATGGTTCAGGTCAGGCGGGTGTATTCACTTCTGGTGGTACACAATCCAACCTGATGGGCGTATTGCTGGCGCGTGATGCCTGTATCGCAAAAAACTGGAAAGACGAAAACGGTAATCCGTGGTCTGTTCAACGTGATGGTATCCCAGCGGATGCAATGCGTAACGTTAAAGTCATCTGTTCTGAAAATGCACACTTCTCTGTGCAAAAGAATATGGCGATGATGGGCATGGGCTTCCAGTCTGTCGTGACTGTTCCTGTTAACGAAAATGCTCAGATGGATGTTGATGCTCTGGAAAAAACCATGGCGCATCTTCAGTCTGAAGGTAAAATCGTGGCATGTGTGGTGGCAACTGCGGGTACAACGGATGCGGGTGCAATTGATCCACTGAAACAGATTCGTGAAATCACCAATAAATATGGTGCGTGGATGCACATCGACGCAGCATGGGGTGGTGCACTGATTCTGTCTAATGACTATCGTTCTATGCTGGATGGCATCGAGCTGTCTGATTCTGTGACACTGGATTTCCATAAGCATTACTTCCAGACGATTTCATGTGGTGCGTTCTTGCTGAAAGATGAAGCGAACTATCGTTTCATGCACTACGAAGCAGAATATCTGAACTCTGCTTATGACGAAGAGCACGGTGTACCTAACCTGGTGTCGAAGTCGCTACAAACCACTCGTCGTTTCGACGCGTTGAAATTGTGGATGACTGTAGAAGCGTTGGGTGAAGAGCTTTATGGTTCGATGATCGACCATGGCGTGAAATTGACTCGTGAAGTCGCAGATTACATCAAGGCAACTGATGGTCTGGAACTTCTGGTTGAGCCACAATTTGCATCGGTATTGTTCCGTGTGGTTCCAGCAGGCTATCCAGCTGAGTTTGTCGATGCCTTAAATCAGAACGTCGCGGATGAACTGTTTGCGCGTGGTGAAGCGAACATTGGTGTCACTAAAGTCGGTCAGGTTCAATCTCTGAAAATGACGACTTTAAGCCCGGTTGCAACGCTTGAAAACGTGAAGAACCTGTTGGCACTTGTGCTTGCAGAAGCGGACCGTATCAAAGATTCAATTGCTGATGGTACTTATACACCGCCAATCGCATAAGCGGTTGCAGGTGAAAAAAGGAGATCTAGATGATCTCCTTTTTTATTGGGTTTTGATCCATATATAGATCATCAGCTTCAAGGTGATTAAGCTGCAAATAAAGGATTAAAGCCTTTTTTCCTTAACAGTTTACGGTACATACTGGAGCTGCGATCTGCCGGGAAATGTGCTTCCAGAGATAAGTCTAGCGGTAAAAACTCAGGCTTCTGATTTTCGACAATCAGACGATCTTCTTCAAAAATCTTCAGATTAAAATCATAGGCTTCTTCGACAGGTAAGTCTTTATCATAATTACGACAGATGGGAGCAAACAGTCGGGTCTGACGGGCGGTCATCGGTGAGGCAGCATTCATAATCACCTGTTTGGCATCATTAGGGAAATGGATGGTCAGGGTTGCGGTAAAGGGCAGACTAATTTCAAAATGCCGTAGCCATTTAAAATCTTCCTGACCACGCTGATCTAACCCAATCGGATAACGGCCGACACTGCTGATATAGTCAGCACTGAAACCATATTGAGTTTCTGTTGTAGTGTAATTCGGGACTTCAACATCATTCGGATCACCGAAGGTATCCGGATGTACCCAGGCAAAATGGGCGACATCAATAAAGCCTTCTAGCTGTCTGCCAGCAAAACATTTGATGTCGACTTGTGGGCAAACCAGTTGCTGATAATCTGCATCATTCCAATAAGGCATCACTGGAATATTCGGTTCAGCATCTTTGTCAGCTGTCAGTGAACACCAGATCAGACCATAACGTTCAACCGCGGCATAGGTCCGTAAATGAAAACGATCTGAAATTTTATGCTGTGGATGGGCAGGGATACGGTTGCATTTACCTTGTGTACCAAAACGCAAGCCATGATAAGGACAGACGATGCCTTGACCATCATTTTTTCCCAAACTTAAAGGCACACCACGATGTGGACAGGCATCTTTGGCCACGATCAGTTGATCCTGCATCTTGTAAATGACCAGTGGCATATCTAACAACATTGTCCCTAGCGGCTGTTCAGAGACATCACGGGCTAAGGCCACTGGATACCAATATTGAGCCAGGAGATGCCAGTCATGTTCTTCAAATGTCATGTGAATCGGTAAATCGGGATTGAAAACTGGAATGGTTGTGCTATTCATGACGCTATCACTGTGATTCTTTATTTCCAATATAGGCCAATGTGATGTTCTACGAAATTTCAAAGATCAGGACATCCTGTTGCATAAATTCGAACAGGATGTAAGGAAGAATGAGCTATAGGCAAAAAATTAAAGGAAGCAATATTTAAAGTTCCAAAAAAGCATCCCGAAAGATGATTCTTCTATTTTCCATGCACAAAATGTGCATTCAGGACTTTATGCCTAATGTGATATGCAAGCTCCATTCAGACAAAATCAGCTAATGTCAGGGAACAACAAAAATATCTGATTCAGGATGAAGAGATGACTAATTTGCATGTATCCCAACCCGTTGGCTGTATTATTCAAGGAAAAATGGTACAAGGCGCTGCCGAAAGTTTTGTGGTGATTAATCCTGCTGATGAGCAGGTATTGGCCCTATGTTCCTCTCCCTCGGAAGCACAAATTGAAGATATCATCCGTAGTGCCGAGCAGGCATTTCAACACTGGAAAAATACGGATGATGCAACGCGACAGGCAATCCTGCATCGTATTGCAGATCGTATTGAAGAACACCGAGAAGAATTAGCGCGTTTAGTGGTGCAGGAGCAGGGCAAACCCTATGCACTGGCTGAATTTGAAGTCGGTGGGGCCATTGCCTGGACCCGCTATCAGGCAGAACTCAAGATTGAAACTGAAATCTTACAGGATGATGCCAACAAGCGGATCGAACTTCATCATCGGCCTTTAGGGGTCGTGGCATCGGTTACCCCATGGAACTGGCCTTTAATGATTGCTGTCTGGCATATCATGCCGGCAATTCGCGCTGGCAACGTGGTGATCAATAAACCTTCAGAATTTACCCCATTGTCGACACTTCGACTCGGTGAGCTGATTCAGCAAGAGGTTGCACCTGGAGTGGTCTCTATACTTACAGGAGGCGGAGAAGTTGGGGCTAAGCTGACCAGTCACCCTGCAATTGCCAAAGTGGTATTTACCGGTTCAACTGCGACTGGGCAAAGAATCATGCAAAATGCAGCCGCGACTTTCAAACATCTGACACTGGAACTTGGTGGCAATGATGCAGGCATTGTTTTGCCAGATACCGATATCCAGGCAATGGCAACCCGAATCTTTAATGGAGCTTTTATCAACATGGGCCAGACCTGTGCAGCGTTGAAACGGCTGTATGTGCATGACAGTCAGTATGATGCACTGGCACAGGAATTAGTAAAAGTCGCACAGCAACAATCTCTGGGAGATGGTTTAGCCGAGACGACTACTTTTGGCCCAGTGCAAAACATCAAGCAATACCAAAAAGTTCAGACCATGATTCAGGAAGCTCAGGATGAAGGTGCAATAGTCATGACATCTGGTCAGAATCTACCGGATACAGGCTATTTTATTGCACCAACAATTGTGACCAATGTAAGCCCAGATAGCCGTCTGGTGCAGGAAGAGCAGTTTGGTCCGGTGTTACCTTTGATTCGTTATCACGATATTGAAGAAGTACTGACTGAAGCCAACAATACGGATTTTGGCTTAGGTGGTTCGATCTGGTCATCCAATCTGGAGCAGGCGCAGCAGTTTGCTCAACGACTGAGTTGTGGTACGGCGTGGATCAATACGCATGGTGAGATTTTCCCGCATGTACCTTTTGGTGGATGGAAACATTCGGGCATCGGTGCACAGTTTGGACTGAGTGGCCTGCTCGAAAATACGATTCAACAGGTTGTTCATATCAATAAAAATTAAATCAAAAAAAGCTCAAGTTTAACTTGAGCTTTTTTCTTTTACTTAAAATATATCAACGTAATAAAGGGCGGGCAGCCTGAAAATCAAAATGTAATTGCTTGAATTTATTTAAGACAATATAAGATTTGATATGGCCGATAAAATTACAGCTTAGTAATTTTTCAGTCACAAAATTTGCCAGCATTTCCAGATTTTTAGCGCCTACTTTTAACATGAAATCTGCATCACCACTTAAAGAAAAAGCTTCCTGAATAGCTTCTTCTTCTTCAATCAATTGTTGAAAAGCGATCTTCGCTGCTGCGTCATGTGTTTTGAGATTGACCTGAACCATAGCCAAAACTGCAATTCCCAAAGCTTCAGGATGAATGCAGGCGCTATAACCCAAAATAATTCCTTTTTGCTCTAGCAGCTGACGCCGTCTAGAACATTGAGAGGCTGACAAACCGATTAAATCTCCGATTTCCTGATTCGTCAGGCGCCCATTTTTTTGCAAAGCCTGGATGATTTTCCAGTCAAATTTATCCATTGCATCCATTGCATTGAATCCTTATCCGATACACGTTTTATGTGTTTTTGAATCATTGTGACTTGCATTATGCACGAAATCAGAAAATGAAATGCAATATTCTGTAATTGAAGCATAATAAGTGATAGGGAAAATAATAATGTTTATGGAAATTGGTCAGTACCTTAATCAGCGCCTGCAAGAGCTAGGAATTCAGCATATTTTTGGTGTGCCAGGCGACTTTAATCTCTCCTATTTAGAACAGATCGAAATTGATCCAAAACTGGAATTTATTGGTAACTGTAATGAGCTAAATGCAGCTTATGCAGCAGATGGTTATGCACGTCTGCATGGTGTCGGCGCTTTACTCACCACTTATGGTGTTGGTGACTTAAGCGCGATTAACGGCATTGCAGGTGCATATGCCGAGCAGGTTGCCATGGTGCATATTTCCGGTATTCCGCCTTTGCATGCCGTAGAGCAGGGCGCTTTGTTACACCATACCCTGATTGATGGCGATTATGACAATATCATGAATTGTATGCGCGAATTTACTGTGGCACAAACGCGTTTGACTCCAGCCAATGCAGTGAGTGAAATTGACCGGGTATTAAAGCAATGTATATTGATGCGTCGACCGGTTCATATTCAGCTTCCATCGGATATTACCCATCTTCAGATTAAAGCACCTAAGCAGCCTCTGGATCTGAGCCGTCCACAGAGTGATCCAAAACTTCTGCAAGAAACTGCGGCACGGATAGCCAAACGCATCAAACAGGCACGTCAGCCAGTCCTGCTCATTGACAATGAAGCAGAAATTTTCCAGCTTACCGATATGCTGCAAAATTGGGCTGAGCGCATGCAGATTCCCTATACCTGTCTGTCTACTGCCAAAAATATCATGAATGAAAGTCACCCCTTATATGCGGGCGTTTATGCAGGTGCAGCAAGCGCAGCATCGACTTGTCAGCTGGTGGAACAGTCGGATTGCCTGATCGCTATTGGGCCACGTTTTACCGATGTTGCCACCGCATTTTTCTCACATCGTGTATCCGTACAAAATATGTTGTATCTGGCGGATTCCTGTCTTTGTCTGGATGGGCAGATGATCAGTGGACTGGATTTAGCTCAGTTGATCCAAGCTATCTCAAAACAGACTTTAGATGATCAACCACGTACTTTTAATCCTGCACCGAAACCATCGTTACAAACTCAACAGATCGAAGAAAATACTGCGCTGAGCCAAACTGCACTCTGGCAGCAGATTTCTGAATTCTTACAGGAAGATGATGTGATTGTGGCAGAAGTGGGCACCGC
The DNA here is from genome assembly GCF_013417705.1 of Acinetobacter sp. YH12235. Taxonomy (NCBI): domain Bacteria; kingdom Pseudomonadati; phylum Pseudomonadota; class Gammaproteobacteria; order Moraxellales; family Moraxellaceae; genus Acinetobacter; species Acinetobacter sp. YH12235. The sequence goes on from NZ_VPDL01000002.1 coordinate 238,295, forward strand.
CAATGCGGGGTTGTCTGGACTAACCTTGCCAGTGACCGCCAAGTATCTGGTACAACCGATCTGGGGTTCAATCGGCTATACCTTGCCTGCCTTGCTTGGCAGTATGCTTGCTGCACCACAGCGCCGTCATCTGCTGTTTATTGGTGATGGTTCGATTCAGCTGACCATTCAGGAGCTTTCTACCTTATTAAGAGAAGGCTTAAAACCCGTAATTTTTATTTTAAATAATGGCGGCTATACCATTGAACGTTTGATCATGGGTGAAAATGCCAAGTACAACGATATTCAGAACTGGCAATACAGCCAGTTTGCTCAAGTCTTTTCTGCTGATACTCCGCATCAGGCTCATATAGTGAAAACCCCGGCAGAATTAAAGCGTACACTCGCACAAGTTCATCAGGCTGAGGAATTATGTCTGATTGAACTGCAACTCCCACGTATGGATGCACCACAACGTTTAAAACAGTTTGCTGAAGTCGTGGCACGCTATGACTATGGTGAATATGGTTATAAGCAGCTGGTTGAGCAGAATACACCTCCCTACAAAAAGGCAATCTAGCAAAATGTAGAAATTAAAAAAATTGTTCACAAGGAGTGACAATATGGATGTTGAAGATCATCAATTAAAAAAACAGCTTTCCAACCGGCATATTCAGCTAATCGCCTTAGGCGGAGCGATCGGTACAGGATTATTTTTAGGTTTATCACATACGATTCAGCTGGCAGGTCCATCAGTACTTTTAGGCTATGCCATTGCTGGCATCATTGCATTTCTGATCATGCGCCAATTGGGTGAGATGGTGGTGCATGAACCGGTTAGTGGTTCATTCAGTTATTTTGCTAATAAATACTGGGGCAAAAAAGCAGGCTTTATTTCAGGCTGGAACTATTGGGTGCTCTATGTCTTAGTCAGTATGGCTGAGTTGAGTGCAATTGGTACTTTTATTCAGTTCTGGTGGCCGGAGATTCCGACCTGGCTCACGGCACTGGCATTCTTCCTGCTTATGAATGGGATCAATCTGGTCAATGTCAAATTCTTCGGTGAGAGCGAATTTATATTTTCCATGGTCAAGATCATTGCCATTTTAAGCATGATCGGATTCGGGATCTATCTGCTTTTTAGCGGTTCTGCAGGAAGTCAGGCCAGTGTGACCAACTTGTGGCAGCATGGCGGATTTTTCCCTGAGGGCTGGTCGGGCTTTATGATGGCACTCGCTGTGATCATGTTCGCATTTGGTGGGCTGGAGCTGATTGGTATTGCCGCCAGTGAAACCAAAAATCCAGAAAAGACCATTCCAAAAGCAGTCAATCAAATTGTCTACCGTGTACTCATTTTTTATATTGGCGCCATAGGTGTGTTGCTATGTCTCTATCCATGGAATCTGGTGGCGCAAGGCGGTAGTCCGTTCGTAATGATTTTCCAGTCATTGAATAGTCACGGCGTGGCCAATGTTCTTAATTTTGTAGTCTTGGTCGCTGCACTTTCAGTCTATAACAGTTGTATTTACTGTAATACCCGCATGTTGTTGGGTCTGGCTCAGCAGGGTAATGCACCGGCATTCTTAAAGAAAATTAACCGCCGTGGTATCCCGGTAAATGCTGTTCTATTCTCGGCAGCAGTCTCCGGTATCTGTGTATTAATGAATTACCTCATGCCGGGTGAAGCTTTTGGTATTCTGATGCTACTGGTGGTTTCAGCTCTGGTGATTAACTGGCTGATGATTTCACTGACCCATCTGAAATTCAGAAAAGCCATGCAGGAACAGCAGCAGACGACCGCATTCCCAAGTCTGTTTGGCCGCTGGAGTAATTACCTGACGATTTCATTTATCATCATGATTTTAATGATCATGAGCTTTACCAAAGAAATGCAGATTGCTGTTGCATTGGTGCCGGTCTGGTTGCTGTTTTTGACGGTGATGTATGTGATGAAATATCGCAGGAAACCGGTACTCTTGCCTGAATCTACTGAACCCACCACTTAAATAAAAAGGCCCTGAACAGGGTAATGCCAGTCAGTTAAGAGATTGACTGGCTTTTTCTTGGGTATTTTTGAGGTTTTCCTTTTACAACCCTTGGATAACTCCTCACTCTTCTCTCAGGTATAACATACCGATTAGATTTCTCCATTAA
>NZ_VPDL01000030.1:0-37620 GCF_013417705.1 Acinetobacter sp. YH12235
AGTGAAGGTAAAGAATGTTGAAGGGTGCAATCTAAATTTTCAGATAAAGTCATAAAAAAATGAGCGTATTTACATACACTCATTTTTACTACATTTTACTAATATTTGCTTAACTGACTGGCATTACACTTTAGTGGGCTTTTTTATTTGCTGGAATTAACATCAATCCACCAGTAAACATCGCCCCAACTGTCGCTAATAATATATCTTTATGGGCATCCCACATATCACCTTGCTGACCGTTATAACTTTCCGCCTGTTCAGGTGATAAGCCAATGGCGATCAGCCATTCAATCCATTCATAAATCAGACTGGTTGCCATCACAAATTGAATGACTAAAAGAAAAATGGTGAATGGTTTTTGCTGGGGTAACCAGACCTGAAACAGTCGATAAAAAACAGGATAGAGCAACAGGCCAAAAACCAGATGCACAAAACGGTCAAACATGTTGCGAGACCAGCCTATGAGAGCATTTAGGTCAAAGCCAAACAGTGTCTGAATCCAGTCATTATAAGGCACATAAGAATATAGATAATGTGCTGCAACGATATGGATGAATAAAAACAGAATATACAGATTAAAACTAAGAAAACTGAGTCCGATTTTATACAGGCAGAAAATCAGCATACCGATCATAAATAGGGTACCGGTCTGATGCAGTAAATAGGATTGCATTTCCAGAGGCTGAATGCTGGCAACAATGATCGCAGCCACCAAAACCCCCAGGCTGATCAAATGTTTGCCGCTCAATCGATGATCTATCATCTTGTTATCTGTCGTTTTGTTTTAAAGTTGAAAATAATTATAAATAAAAAAAGCGAAGCCGGAGCCTCGCTTTTGGTCTTAATTATCTAAATTAGATTTTAGAAATTAAGTCTTTAATTTGTTTTGCCTGGTCAGCAGCATTACCTGTATAAGTTGCAGGGGTCATTTCAGCCAGACGTGCACGGTCTGCAGCAGGAACTGCTTCAAGCTCATTACCATTCACGAAGCTCACCATCATGTCACGAGTCATCGCTTGACCACGAGTCAGTGCTTTCAGTTTTTCGTATGGTTTTTCAACGTTATAACGACGCATTACTGTTTGGATTGGTTCAGCCAGAACTTCTTGTGCGTGGTCAAGATCTTCAAGAATACGAGCAGCATTCAGTTCAAGTTTACCGATACCTTTTAAGCATGCCTCAAACGCGATCAAGCTTTGTGCAAAACCAACACCCATGTTACGAAGCACAGTAGAGTCAGTTAAGTCACGCTGCCAGCGAGATACAGGCAGTTTTTCGCCCAGGTGAGCCAATACGGCATTTGCAATACCCAGGTTACCTTCAGAGTTTTCAAAGTCGATTGGGTTCACTTTATGCGGCATGGTAGAAGAACCCACTTCGCCTTCTTTCAGTTTTTGTTTGAAGAAGCCAAGAGAGATATAACCCCAAACGTCACGGTTAAAGTCGATCAGGATGGTATTGAAACGACGCAGTGCATCAAACAGTTCCGCCATATAGTCGTGCGGTTCGATCTGAGTGGTGTACGGGTTGAAAGTCAGACCTAAAGATTCCACGAAAGCTTGTGAGTGAGCAGGCCAGTTGATTTCTGGGTAAGCAGAGTAGTGTGCATTGTAGTTACCTACAGCACCGTTGATTTTGCCCAGCAATTCAACATTTTTGAACTGTTTGATTTGACGAGCCAGACGGTAAGCCACGTTCGCCATTTCTTTACCCAAAGTGGTTGGGCTGGCAGTTTGACCGTGAGTACGAGACAGCATTGGCTGTTCAGCGTGAGTCTCAGCCAAAGCCACGATTGAATCGATAATTTGTTGCATAGACGCGATTAAAACATCACGGCCATTTTTCAGCATTAAAGCATGAGACAGGTTATTGATGTCTTCAGAGGTACATGCAAAGTGAATGAATTCACCCGCATTTTTCAGCTCTTCAATCCCTGCAATTTTTTCTTTCAGGAAATACTCAACCGCTTTCACGTCATGGTTTGTAGTACGTTCGATCTCTTTAATGCGGTTGGCATCTTCTTCAGAGAAGTTTGCAACAATCGCATCAAGTGCAGCACTGGTTTCAGATGAGAAAGCTGGCACTTCAGTGATTTCAGGACGGTTGGCAAGCGCTTGTAACCAACGCACTTCAACAGTCACACGAGCATGGATCAGACCAAACTCAGAAAGAAAAGGGCGCAGCGCATCACATTTGCTAGCGTAGCGTCCATCTAATGGAGAAAGTGCAGTTAAAGCGTTCATATCGATTCCCTAAATTTTGGAATTAAACGAAAAACGGTGCGCGTACAACAACATGGTTTAGATCACCTGAAACTGTAAGCGCGCGAGATTTTGGATATCCTGTAGCAGCTTGCGCTTGCCAAAAATCATGCCCCATGAACTGCCACCAAGCTGACGCCATAAGTGCGCCATCTGCAGTCCAGTAAAGAGTGAAGCACGGATGCGGTTGGTATGACCGGAATCTTTAAAGGCTTCAGCATTGCCACGCACCATGATCCGCGGATTGATCTGTCCGGCGGTATCGACATAGGTTTGAGCGAGATTGGCAATGATGCTGGGGTGCATGTAATTGTTATCGAAGAAGGAGAGCTGTCTGAGGATTTTTTGCTGGGATTGTTCGATGATTTCAACAAACTTGGGATTACTATAGACCTTCTTTTCTAACTGAAGAAGTGCCATGGCATAGGACATTGGAAGCTTGGTCGATGAAAGTTTTGGAAGTCGGGATTTTGGGGAAGTATTAAAAGGTTGGGTAATGCTGCTTTCCAGGGTTTTTAAACCGAGGGAAATATCGGCCAGCTGATTAAAGAAGTCTAAGGTCTGGGCATTTAACTTGCCGCTTGGACGGATATTTAAACTGGCTTTAATCAACTGCTCAAAATAGAAATTACCGCTTTCACCAATGCTTTGCTGTCCCGTCAATGCAGTCATATGCGTCAGCTGAGTGGCCTGAAAAACCCCCGCCAGCGCCAACGCACGATTTTGACGAACATTCAACGTTGTAGCTTGTTGAAACGGTAACTCCGTCATGCCGAAATCATCCTTTAATAAAATCAGGTTTAGGCGCATTGGTATGATGAATCACGCCACCACCTAAACAAACTTCACCTGAGTAGAATACAACGCTTTGACCCGGGGTCACAGCACGTTGCGACTCATCAAATTCAACACGAACACCATTTGGTGTTTCTGGATCCTTGAAAATAGTACACGCTTGGTCAGGCTGACGGTAGCGGGTTTTTGCCGTACAGCGGAAACCTGATTCAGGAATATCCTGTTCACCGGCTACCCAGTCAATCGCTTCAGACCACAATATGGTACTTTGCATCAGTGGATGTTCATGACCTTGACCGACCACCAGACGGTTACCTTCGATATCTTTATGCAGCACAAACCAGGCACCTTCTTCCGCGCCTTTCATACCGCCAATACCGATCCCGCCGCGTTGACCGAGCGTATAGTACATTAAGCCGTGATGATCACCAACCTCTTTGCCATCTTCCAGCACGATTTTTCCAGGTTGAGCCGGTAAATATTGCTTTAAGAAGTCATTGAAGCGACGTTCCCCAATAAAACAGATACCCGTAGAATCTTTTTTCTTGGCTGTTGCCAGACCTAATTCTTCTGCAATTTTACGTACTTGTGGTTTTTCAATTTCACCGACAGGGAACAGGGTCTTATTAATTTCACGACCATGAACCGCATGCAGGAAGTAAGTCTGGTCTTTATTATTGTCATAACCACGCAGTAATTGAGCATATTGCTCACCACGTGAATTGGTCATGGTCTCGCCGCGACGACAGTAGTGACCGGTGGCAATAAAGTCGGCGCCGAGATTGATCGCATGATCCAGGAAGGCACGGAATTTAATTTCTTTATTACACAAAATATCCGGGTTTGGCGTACGGCCAGCAGCATATTCAGCCAGGAAATGCTCGAACACGCGATCCCAGTATTCCATCGCGAAGTTGGCAGTATGCAGTTTAATCCCGATCTTGTCGCAAACGGCTTGTGCATCGGCAAGATCTTCCATTGCCGTACAATATTCTGTGCCGTCATCTTCTTCCCAGTTTTTCATGAAAAGACCTTCAACCTGATAACCCTGTTGAAGGAGGAGAGCTGCAGACACAGATGAATCTACACCACCAGACATACCGACGATGACACGTTGTTGCATAGGATTAGGCATCCAAATTTGAAATTAAGGGAGAATTTTGATGCTCGTAAATGAGCGATAAAGGATAGTGTTTGCCAGCTTGGGCATCCTGCACGGCTTTAATCACCAATGGGCTGCGGGCACGTGCGGTTTCCACCAGTTCATCCAGCGTCATCCAGACTGCACCGACAATACCGGTATCCAGTTCAGCATTTTCATCATGGCTGATGGCTTCTGCTCTCAAACAGAAACGGAAATAGGTACGATCCGGGAACATCGGTGGGGTATAGGTATAGATGCCGATCAGATCAGTGACATTAACCTGATAGCCGGTTTCTTCCATGGTTTCACGAATAGCTGCTTCGACAATGGTTTCACCTGCCTCCACATGGCCTGCTGGCTGATTGAATACGGTATGGGTGACACCTTCAGTATGTTCTTCAACGAACAGGAATTTTCCATTTTTTTCGACGACAGTTGCAACAGTGACGTGAGCAGTCCAAGCGGTCATAAAGGAGCACCATGGAATAAAAACTGTATTCTACAAAATTTAGGCGGCGGTGGCTATGTCGATACTCGGGATTTTAATTTAGATGATTAACAATAAAGGTATTTGGCGAAAAAGAAAGCGTAGAATATAATGAGTACATAAAATACTAAAACAGTAATATTTGCATTCTACGCTTTAATATAAGAATTTGATTTAAAATAAAATTTAATAAAAATTAGCAGTATTTTATAACAATTAAAATAAATAACAGGCTTTATAGGACAGGATTCCAATGAAATTCAGAACAGACATTAATGGCCTCAGAGCAATTGCCGTGATTGCAGTCATGCTATTTCATTTTAATGCGGCCTGGATGCCTGGCGGTTTTGTTGGAGTAGATGTCTTCTTTGTGATTTCAGGCTTTTTAATGACTGGAATCATATTTAAAGATTTAGAACATGAAAAATTTTCTATTCTGAAATTTTATGTGGCTCGTGCGAATCGGATTATTCCAGCTTTGGCCCTGCTATGTCTGGTATTAATGATTTTTGGCTGGTTTTATCTGACACCTTTTGATTACAAGTTATTGGGTAAGCATGCTGCGAGTAGCATGACTTTTTTATCCAATATCAGTTACTGGAAGGAATCCGGTTATTTTGAGGCAGGCACTCACGAAAAGTGGTTATTACATACCTGGTCACTTTCCGTCGAATGGCAATTCTATATGATTTATCCGCTCGTTCTCATTGCCATGCGCAAGTTCATGTCCATCCAGACCATGAAATTTATGCTGCTGGCAGGAACAATTTTAGGATTCATCCTATCAATAATCGCTACCTACAAATGGCCAAATCCGGCTTATTTCCTGTTACCTACCAGAGCCTGGGAAATGATGATCGGGGGAATTGCTTATCTTTACCCTTTGAACTTGCAGGAAAATAAGAAAAGGTTGCTGGAAGGAACGGGATTGGCACTTATACTGGGGTCTTATTTCTTCATTTCAGCAGAAGATTTGTGGCCTGGCTATCTGGCAGTTTTTCCTGTTATCGGCACTTTTCTGATGATTCAGTCACATCGAAATGACAGCGTTATTACCAATAATATTGTGTTTCAAAAATTAGGGACCTGGTCTTATTCTATTTACCTCTGGCACTGGCCTTTGGTGGTGCTGATCTATATCTACTCATTGCCTGAATATTATGTGTATGCCGGAATAGTACTTTCTATAGTGTTAGGTTTTCTGAGCTATAAGTATATTGAGCAGATTAAATTACCTTCATACCATCAATGGAAAGATATTTATCGTATAAAACCACTTTATTTTTCTCTAGTGCTCATGAGCTTAGGAGTTACTTTAAATATATTTAATGGTTTTAATACAGATCTGCGCCAAGGTGCAGCCTCAGAACAGGCAAAATTTTTAGATTATTATAATGAGAAATTCAAAAATCTAAGGGATGCGTACTGGCTAAAATGTGATACTTACGTGAGCCTGACCGAGCATAATAGTTATGATCCTGATCCGGTCTGTATCACGAAACAAAAGGAAGGCGGGGTGTTCTTATGGGGAGATTCTCATGCTGAGGCACTTTCTTTAGGGCTGAGGACATTACTGAAATCCAATGATATCCCTTTTTATCAGAAAACCTCTTCCATTTGCCGCGCATCGCTGACCGAGATCAACTACCATAAAGGAGCTTATAAAGAAGCCTGTGATTATTCGAATAAACTGGCACTAAAGAGCATCGCAGAACTTAAGCCCAAAATTGTGGTCATCACCCAAGCTCTGAAACACGACGAAACCAATTGGGAAAATATCGGGAAAAGTTTGCTTCAGCTTGGCGTATCCAATATCGTCATTGTGGGGCCAATTTCGCAATGGAAACCTTCACTTCCTAAAGTCATGGTGAAACCGAAAAACTGGAATAGTGCTGAAGATTTTATATTTGATGCCGGACTGGATTTAAGAGCAGTTCAGGTAGACGAGAAAATGAAAAAATTACAATATCCTCAGGGAATTACCTATATATCTCTTATTGATCATCTATGTAAAAAAAATGATCTTCAGCAACAATACAAATGTCGGATTCGGGCAGCTCAAGGAGAAGACCTGCTTCAGGTGGATTATGGACACCTAAGTGAATCAGGCTCTCTATTTGTGGGGAATACCATACTGTCAAAATATTTATTAAATTTATATTCTCAGAGTGTGACTACAAATCAATAAGTTTATTTCCTGAGAGTGATCAGCCACCTGTTGAGGTGGCTTTTACGTATATAAGTTTAATTAAAATCATTCATATTGAATACTTCAGTGATCCCGCAATCACGCACAAACTGTTCATCGTGTGAAACTAAAATCACAGCGCCTGTATAAGATTGAATTGCACTTGCCAACAAAGCTTTAGACTCAATATCCAGATGATTTTCTGGCTCATCCAATAATAAAAGTTCGGGTTGAGGAGAGACCTGGCTAAGACCTAATAACGCCACTTTCAGCTTTTCACCACCACTTAACTGAGACAAAGGATAAGTACCTTTATCACCACGAATTCTGAGTTGGCCCAACAGATTACGCCATTCCACTTCCGGAATATCAGGATTCATCTGCCTTAAATTTTCAATCGCACTTAGTGCCTCATTGAGAAAACTAAAATTTTGATCCAGATAAAAACAGTTTCGTGCCAGAAAGATTTGATCCAGAGGTTGCTGCTTTTGTTGGGCGACCAGTTTCAGCAAAGTGGATTTACCAATTCCGTTTCGGCCTGAAATATGGATCTTTTCAGCTGCACTTAAAGCAAGATTCACAGGCTGTGGAGTACCAAAAGGAAGCTTTAACTCTTTAACCCGCAGAATTTCACCAGACTGTGGTTTAAGGTCTGGAAATTGAAATAGCTGAGGTTTTATCTTTTCGAGTTGCTGCTTTTGAAATTTTAACTCAGATTGTTCATTGGAAATTTGCCGTTGGTGCTGTGCCTGAACTTTACCTATACTTTGACCAGCCTGTTCTTTTTTAAAGTCTAAAAGCACTTTGGCTTGGGAATTCGAATCACGTAATTTGTTTCCGGCACGTTCCCGCTTTTGTGCTTTCATTAAAACGTCATGCTGCTTGTGCTTCATCTGTTTAATATCACGCTGACTCTGCTGAATTGACTGTTCGAGTGAAGTGACATTTTTCTGATACTGTTCAAAAAACTCCGCATAGTTTCCTGTAGAGTGCTGTAATCCATGCTCATTTAAATAATAAATATGATCAACCTGATCTAGCAAAGTCCGGTCATGACTAATGATCAATGCACCAGCAGGATGTAAGTTTAAATGCTCTATTAACCATGTCCGTGCTTCACGATCCAGATGGTTGCTTGGCTCATCCAGCAATAAATAATATTCAGGCTTTAAGAACAAGCTACATAAAGCAAGTTTGGTCTTTTGGCCCTCACTCAAATATTGCACAGGAAAGTCCAGATCGGTGGGTAATTGTGCTGAGCTCAACAGTTGCTGCCATTCATGCGGCAAGTGCCAACTATCCTCAAGTAGCTCATAATCCTCGAAACTGGCTGTACCATGTTCAACATTTTTAAAAGCACGATGTAATTGACTTACTTCGAGTGCTTCAGCAATTGTGGCTGCCTTTAACCGATGCAATTGTGGTAGATAGGCATGATGCATTTGCCAGGAAACTTGACCTGAGCAATGTGGAGTAGAATGCTGAGCCTGATGCAAAAGCTGCATAAGCAAAGACTTACCTTGTCCATTACGGCCAATTAAAGCGCTGACCTGAGCTTTAGGAAGGGTAAAATTTAAATTCTGAAATATGACTTTGGACGGGAATTCTAAAGTCAGATTGGATATTACACATGCCTGTTGAGTCATAAATAACCTCATAAATACAGGATGCACAAAATAAACAAGAGATTTTTTCTAGAAAAGATCAAGCCAGACGATCTATTTTGCACATCAATCTAAAAATAATCGTTGATGAGAAAAATAGACTTACTTCATTGGCGTGACTCACTTATAAGAGAAGGGGAATTCGGACCTTATTTTAATACAAATAAGCTTGCTTAAAAATAGATCAAATTAGGATTGTTTATTCACTGTATTGAGGCTGATTTAAGTGAATTTCAGGATTTTAAGAATATGAGGTAATTTACTTGAAGTGGAACGAGTAAGTTTCATTTACACTATGCGGCTAAAGTCTTCCCTATTCTGCTTTTAAAGGATTTTTTTATGTCTGAACTTAAGCTCTACATTACTTTATTGGGCGGCAAGCATGAAAAAGCCAATGTAGAAGTACATGATGTAGTTCCGGTCATTAGTTCAGATATTAAGACGGCTTTTCCATATCTGAAGGAACAATGGTTTGGTTTGCAAAAAGGCCTGCATGTCGATGGTTGGATGACGATCAATGGTGTCAGCTATCAGGATCTGAATTATCAGGTTCAGGTGACAGACACACCTGTAAAACAGGATTTAAAATTATTCCTGATCAATCTGGGTGCTTATGTGCCAGATCAGTTTGGTGAAATCCATAAATATCTGGTAGTTGCTGCTAAAAATAAAACTGAAGCTAAAGCACAAGGTAAGCTGGCTATTGAAAAGACCTGGTTTAAACCTCATACCGATGCCGTGATTGATGTGGATGATTGTTTAGAACTGAACAGGATGGACCAGAAATTTGTGCATCTGGTAGAGGGAGACTTTGAAGCCAATAGTTTTAAGAATGATTATGTGGTTATTCCTTGATTTAAATAAGGCTACATAAAGTAGCCTTAGTTTGTCGATTTATTTGTAGTTACCTGAGACTTTTACATAGTTTTGTGCTGAATAAGGCAAGAAAGCTATTTCCTTTTCAGTCAGTGGACGCGCTTTTTTGACTGGACTGCCTACATACAAGTACCCACTTTCTAATACCTTATTCGGTGGTACCAGTGAACCTGCTCCAATCATCACATCATCTTCAATAATCACGTCATCTAGAATAATTGTACCGATACCCACTAAAACACGATTACCGATGATACAGCCATGTAATTTTACATGATGACCAATCGTCACATCTTCACCAATAATCAGTGGTGAACCTTCAGGTTTATCCGCCTTTTTATGACTCACATGCAACATGGAATGATCCTGTACATTCGAGTTCTTGCCAATACGAATATGATTCACATCACCACGAATTACGGCAAAAGGCCACACAGATACATTTTCGCCTAAAACGACATCACCTACGACCACCGCCATCGGATCGATATAACAGGAGTCAGCGACTTGCGGGCGAGTATCCAGATAAGGGCGAATGTTTTGGCTCATGTCAGTATCATCCTGAAAGTTTATAAGCATTATAAAATAAAAAAGCACACATTCGATGAATGTGTGCTTTGGCTTTAGTAAGATCTAATATTGATAATAAATATTAGAACAGGTTACTAAAGAATTGTTTGATATGATCCAGCATGCGGGCAAAGAAACCAGCTTCTTCAACTGCTTTCAGTGCAACAAGTGGTTTCTCAGCAATCACTTTGCCGTTTAAAGTCGCCACATATTTACCTACGACTTGACCTGGTTGTAAAGGCGCAGTCAGTTTAGGCTGAACGACCAATTGAGTCTTGATGGCATTGGCCTGACCTTTAGGCATAGTCACGTTAAAGTTTTCTGCAAGTCCGATCTGAACTTCATTTTCCTTACCAAACCAGACTTTAGACTTGGCTAGAACCTGTTTAGCGGGTTGAACATTTTTGGTTTCAAAGTTCGCATAACCCCAAGCCAGAAGTTCACGTGTTTGTGATGCACGTTCATTCATGGTTGGTGCACCAAAAATCACTGAAATCAGACGAGTCGGACCGCGTTTTGAAGAAGTCGTTAAGCAGTAACCGGCTTCATCAGTATGACCAGTTTTCAAACCATCTACACTTGGATCAGTATAGAGCAGGGCATTACGGTTGCCTTGCTTAATCCCGTTAAAAGTAAACTCTTTTTCAGAGTAGATTGGATAGTATTTTGAACTGTCTTTGATGATGTGCTGAGCCAAAGTTGCCATATCTTTCGCAGTCGAATAATGGCCTTCAGCTGGCATACCAGTCGAGTTGATGAAGCTGGTATTGGTCATGCCAATCCGTTTCGCTTCTTGGTTCATCATATGTGCAAAGGTACCCTCGTTCCCTGCAATATGTTCAGCCATCGCCTTAGATGCATCGTTACCAGACTGGATAATAATCCCGCGCAACATTTCTAGTGCAGTCGCCGTACCATTTAAAGGCACATACATACATGATTCTGCACTGCTACCACGGCACCATGCAGATTCATTCATGCGAACCTGTTCATCTTCAGTCAGCTCACCACTTAATAACTTCTGCTCGATGATGTAACTGGTCATCATCTTGGTCATTGAAGCAGGGGCTAATTTTTCATTTTCATTTTTTGATGCGAGAATTTGCCCTGTCTCGTAGTCCATTAGCACATAAGATTTATTATTCAATTCTGGTGGTGCAGATAAGACAGTTGCTGCAAAGCTAAAACTAGGAATTAATAATAATGCAGCAAGGGCAGTTTTTTGGGTCATTTCTAGTGGGTTCCAATATCTTGATGTAAGCACGAAGAGCCTAGCATTTTAGGACAAAGCTAGGCTGACTTCTATGGGAAACCCGGGGTTATTTCAAAAGTATTGTAAGCAATCACGCAAAAAGTGGATTATTTACTGTAGCTCACCAACTCATTGCAAATGGCCTGATTCTTTTTCTTGCCAGCCTTTTTGGCATCACTCTGTGCTTCGGCCAGAATGTTACGGAAATCTGACTGTTTTACCATCTGGTTCAGGCGCTCAACCGGATTTTTTTGGCCGGGCAAATATTCAGTCACCAGCTGGTTATACCCCTGATTGAATTTTGCTTTGTCTTTGACCATGCTTGGGCAAATTTCAGAAAGGACATAAATTGCAGCTAATTCTTGCTTGGTGATTTCCTGACTCGGGGTGACTTCAATATTTTCATTTGCTGCATAAACCGAGCTTCCCCAAAGTGTCATACCAGCAACAACAGATAAACTTAAACTTTTAATTAATGTATGTTTCATCAAAAAACTCAAAAATTACATGTAGAACAATAATTTGTTAGCTTAAAGATATTTTCAAAATTGAAAAGAGGGGAAATGTAGTGAAGCTGTAGAATTATGAAGAAATGTGTAAGAGAAAAAAGACGATGCTGGCATCGTCTCATTTCAGTGAGAAAGACCTTATTCCTGATAAGCTAAAACGTCTTCACACGCTGTTTTTTGTTCGTCTTTTGCAGTCTGTTTTGCACCTTGACGTGCTTCTTCAAGCACAGTCTTGTATTCACTGTCTGCCTGAAGTTTTTGATAGGTCATCGATTTGTCTGAGTATTCTTTTAGATAAGATTGAATCAGCTGCTGAATCGTTGTATCGAATTTTGCATTCTGACCAATAATGCCCGGGCATACTTCAATCATTACCTGTGCAGATGCGACATCTTCTTTCACGATCATGTCATTTTCTTCAGCTGTCAAATCATTGGCAATAACTGCAGGAGAAACAAAAGTTGCCAAACTTAAAGCCAAAGTACCCCAAAGAGAGAATTTTTTCATCATCTTAAGCCATATGTATTAATGGATATCGTGCTACAAATATATATAATTCCTGAACTAATACAATGAAATGTCCTAGCGAGTCATTTTTTAGCTCAACGAGATTTTGCAGTGAATATATTAATTTCCAATGATGATGGCGTTTTTGCACCAGGTATACAGGCACTGGCGCAGGCCTTGAGGCCTTTAGGACGTGTTGTGGTGGTAGCTCCAGAAAGTGAACGTAGCGGATTTTCCAGTGCACTGACTTTAGACCGACCATTAAGACCGATCCAGATTTCTCCCGATGTATGGGCGGTTAATGGCACGCCGGCTGACTGTGTCTATCTGGCCATGAACGGCTTATTTGATGTTGAATTCGATCTGGTGGTCAGCGGCATTAACAGTGGTGCCAATCTGGGAGATGATGTGCTGTACTCGGGTACGGTGGGGGCTGCATTTGAAGGCCGTCTGGCCAAACAACCTGCATTAGCAGTTTCTCTATGTGGGCAAAACGTTCGATCTTATACCTTACCAGAAGATTATCGCATTGCAGCGCAATGGGTACATGATTTTATTGCGGCAGGTTTGCCGACTTTGCCTGAGCGTCATATTTTTAATGTGAATATTCCTGATGTGGCTGAGCTGAAAGGAACTAAAGTGACCTTTCAGGGACGCCGTAGCCAGTCCAAGCCGATTACCAGTCATGTAGATCCACGTGGTCGTCAGGTTTACTGGATTGGGCTATCGGGTGAAGCAGTCGCAATGCCAAAACATAAAGGAACTGAAATCGAGTCAGACTTTTTTGCAATTGCCAATGGCTATGTAAGCGTGACGCCAATTCAGATGGATGCCACAAACTATGACACACTTCACACTTTGCAAGCCCAGATTCTAAATAAAATCTAATGAATGTTATAAGTTTGTGAAAAATGAAAGCTTACAAGTATATTGTAGTAAAACTTTGCTAATCTTACTGGGTTTTTGCAACCGTATAGATGTTAGAGAGGAAGATAATGTCCTTGGTGTCACCGAAATACTTCATTCATGCTTCACCATCCAGCTTCATCAAAACTCTGGTTTTGTCCACTGTGGTTGTTTCCACAATGATTATTACTGGTTGTGCCACTAAACCTCAGGTCAATAATATGACGCGCTATGCCGCAGCGCCTGACTTCTATACGGTACGCTCTGGGGATACTTTGAGTGGCATTGCTGCACGTTATGGTCTGAGCTATATCAGTGTGGCAGAGATGAATGATATTGCTCCGCCGTATCGTATTTATGTGGGTCAGTCGATTCGCCTGAAAAATAACACTACTGCTCGCCGTACTACAGCGACTCAACCTGTTACCCAAGCTGCCCCGATTCAGCGTCAAACGATTGCGATTCCAGCGCCAACCACTCCCGCTCCAACAACTGTTAAGACTACGCCAAAACCTGCCACCACTACTTCTGCACCGATTACCCCAGTATCGACAGCAGCGGGATTACGTTGGGTCAAGCCATCAAATGGTCCGGTATTACAAAACTATGATCTGGCTGCAAATATCAAAGGTACCCGTTATGGCGGTAATGTCGGAGATCCGGTCTTTGCTGCAGCAGATGGGCAGGTGGTATATGCAGCAGATGGCCTAAAGGAATATGGTAATCTGGTACTAGTTAAACATATTAATGGCTATATTACGGCTTATGCGCATAACAGTAAATTAAGCGTGAAAAGTGGCCAAAATGTAACGGCTGGTCAAAAAATTGCCGAGATGGGGGCGACTGGTACAACCCGTACTATGCTTGAGTTTCAGGTTCGCTTAGACGGAAAACCGATTAATCCAACAGCAGTTTTACCAAATAATTAAATAAATAATGCAAAACGTAAATTTCACCGTATAATACAATGAGTTGCTTTTATCAAAAGATGAAGCATCTCATAAGTTTAGAGGGGAATTTATGTTAGATCAACTTCGAGCAATGGGTGTCTTTGCTTGTGTTGTGGAAAAGAACTCGTTTAGCGGTGCTGCACGTGAGCTAGGGATTACAACCAGCGCCGTGAGTCAACAAATTCGCTCTTTAGAACAGGATATGGAAGTTGTACTTCTAAATCGTTCTACGAGAAAATTAAGTCTGACCGAAGCGGGACAAGCTTTTTTTCACAGCTGCCAGGAAATGTTGTCTGCTGCTGAGCGTGGAAAGGTTCGCATTAACGAGTTACGTGACGATCTTGTTGGTGAACTTCGTATTGTATCCTTACCGGAAGTATGTGCGAATCATGTGATTCCTGCACTTTCTCACTGGATGTCCGCACACCGTGGCCTGACAGTCCACCTGGAAACAAACAATCATGAGGTTGATTTGTTGGAAGGGCGTATTGATATTGCCCTGCGATTTGACCAGAACGATGATGATCACAACCTTCAGGTTGTGCCATTAATGCAGATTGAACAGATTCTTGTTGCTGCGCCAAGCTATATTAACCAGACCGCCATTATCTCGCGTCCTGAAGACCTGAAACATCATGATGTTTTGCCTTTAACGCATATTAAAAATCATCAGAATTTCAGTTTTCAGCATGTGCATAGTGCAGAAAAGGTTGAATTTGAACTGAGCTCACGCTTTAGTACCAATAACAGCCTGGTTGCAAAAGCCATGTGTCTGCAAGGCAATGGGGTTGCCAAGATTTTATATCTTGATGTTAAAAAAGATTTATTAAATGGTTCACTGATTGAAGTCTTGCCTGAATGGAAACTTCCGCCAGTCACCCTTTATGCAGTTATGCCTAATCGAGAACAGCAACCGACTAAAGTGCTGCGCTGTCTGGAGGCATTGAAACAATATTTTAGCCAGATCTCTGGTGGACGTTTGTTACAAGTCGCATCATAAATTCCCTATAAACAAAAAAGCCGCTTTAAAGCGGCTTTTTTGTTGTTCAAGATAGACTTAAGCAAGATAAGCCTTGATCATTTTCACTAAACGTTCGATCAGTTGATCGGCCTGTTCCTGAGTAATGTTCAGGGTAGGCAACAGACGAACGACATTACCTGCAGTCACGTTGATAATGGTTTTGTATTCATCGCGTGCAATATCCACCAGCTCACCGCAGTCTTTAGGCAACTCAATCCCGATCATCAGACCGAAACCGCGTACAGTCACTTGATGATCTGCAAGCTGGTTACGTAACTGCTCAACAATATATGCACCTTTTTCAGCGGCATTGGCCACGATATTCTCTTTTTGCATAATATCGATAATGGTATAAACCACGCGTGAACCCAATGCAGTACCGCTATAAGTCGAACCGTGGTTACCCGCAGTCAAAACACCGACACCACGACCTTGAGTCATCACGGCACCAATCGGGAAGCCATTGCCCAGACCTTTAGCTGTGGTCAGTACATCCGGCACAATATTGGTGTGCTGATAAGCAAAATATTTACCGGTACGGCCATTACCTGTTTGTACTTCATCCAGCATCATTAACCAGTTGTGCTGATTACAGATCTGACGGATTTCTTCTAGGTAGCTAAAGCCTTGCGGTGCAGTGTTGACACCACCTTCACCCTGAATCGGTTCAACCAGAATAGCCACGATATCCGGATGGTTAATTGCAGCTTCTTCAATGGCTTCAATATCACCAAAAGGTACACGAATAAAACCTTCAACCAATGGACCAAAGCCTTGTTGAACTTTTTTGTTACCCGTTGCAGATAGGGTTGCCAGCGTACGGCCATGGAAAGATTTGTCAGCTACAATAATTTTTGGTGACGCAATACCTTGCATATGACCGAATTTACGCGCAATTTTGATAGCGCCTTCGTTCGATTCTGCACCACTGTTGGAGAAGAAAACTTCTTCCATGCCAGCGACTTCAGCCAGTTTCTGTGCAGCAGCAGTTTGCCAAGGCACTTCAAAAAGGTTGCTGGTATGAATCAGGGTTGCAGCTTGTTCCGCAATTGCTTCAGCAATCACTGGATGAGCATGACCCAAACCGCAAACGGCGATCCCAGTTAAGGCATCTAAATACTCTGTACCATCTTCGGTATAAAGATATGCACCTCGTCCTCGGACAAAGCTGATCGGTTGACGACCAAAGACTGGCATCAAATGTGAAGGTTGATCAGTTTGTACCGGAGCGAGGGTAATATTGTTCATGACTAACTCTTTACTGTTAGGTGGAAAGAAAAACTTATATAAGCAAAAACTTGGTCAGATTTAAAGGGTAATTGTAAATAAAAATGGATTTATTACTTTAGACGTACTGTTTTTCTCTGTTTTGGGTATAATGCGAGACAGATTAGTTGAGGATTTATCAATGACTGAACAAGCACGCGATACCGAAGCGTTAATTCGTGACCAAATTGCCAAGCACGCAGTACTTCTTTATATGAAAGGCACACCACAATTTCCACAATGTGGTTTTTCTGCACGTGCGGTAGAAGCACTCAGTCAAATTGGTCGTCCATTTGCTTATGTTAATATTCTGGAAAACCCGGATATTCGTGCAACTCTGCCACAAATTGCGAACTGGCCGACATTCCCACAACTTTGGATCAATGGTGAATTGATCGGTGGTAGTGACATCATGCTCGAAATGTTCCAAAAAGGTGAATTACAGCCTTTAGTAGAGCAATACAGTCCAGCACCTGAAGCTTAATCCTTGGATTAAACTGATAGATGTGAAAAAGCGCTTCCGAGAGAAGCGCTTTTTTTATGGGTGAATAGTGAGGCAGGGGGCAGAATTAATCTTCTGCCTGCTGACCCTCAGATTTTTCTAGTTCTTTTGATTCAGCAACCAAGGCCTCAGCTAAGGTATCTGGATCGGTCAGAACTTCCTTTATAGGCGCCTTATCTTTTTTCTTTTTCTTCTTTTTTTTCTTTTTCTTAGGTTCTTCCTCAAACTCGGCACCATCTTCAATGGCTTGCCAGTATTCGAGTTGTTCCATCACAGCAGCAAAGATCGAGTTTTTGCTATAACGGCCTTTCTTGTCCATAGTCCCGACCGGACGTGCCATCAGGATTTCCAAAGCCTGCGCGATATTATCAATGGCATGAATATGGAATTGACCATCTTCGACTGCAGCAATGACATCTTTACGTAACATCAGATGCTGCATATTTTGTCGTGGAATAATCACACCTTGCTTACCTGTCAGGCCTTGCAACTTACAGGCATCGAAGAAACCTTCAATCTTCGCATTGACACCACCAATCGGTTGTACTTGACCAAGCTGGTTCATAGAACCGGTAATCGCCCAGGACTGGTCGATCGGTAACTGACTAATCGCAGAAATCAGCGCTGAAAGTTCAGCAACTGTCGCGCTGTCACCATCCACCTGACCATAGCTTTGTTCGAAAGCTAAAGCGGCAGAGAAGTGCAGGGTCTGTTCACGACCAAAATGGGCTTTTAGAAAGGAGGCCATCAATAGCACGCCCTTAGCATGCAAAGAACCGCCAAGTTCTACACTACGTTCGATATCCAGAATATCACCGCCACCTTGATATACAGAAGCAGTTAAGCGTGAAGGTAGACCAAATTCAACATCTGCATAATGAATCACAGACAGCGCATTGATTTGGCCTAGACGATGACCGCGAGTTTCAATCAGTTGAGTGCCACGGGTCAGATCTTGCCAGAATAGCTCACGTAAATAGCCTAAGCGATATTTACGATGATCCAGTGCGGTATTGATATGCTTTTCTGACACCATCTTATCACCCGCCTCGAATGCATGATGATGCGCTTCACGAATCAGGTCGCCTAGCGTCAATGCATGCAGTGACAGGGAACTCTGATCTTCAGCCTGACGGCTTGAGTCGGTCAGCAGGGCAGATAATGCAGAACGGTCAAATGGTAATAATTTATCTGATTGCACATAGTCAGCAATCAACTGCATATAGGCTTGCTCATTTTCATCATTACGTTGCAGGGTGTCGGTAAAATCGGCACGGATTTTAAAGATACTGCCTAGTTCTGGTTCAAGTTCCAGAATTTCATAATAAATTTCTGGCTCTGCCAGCAGCACTACTTTGATATTCAGCGGAATAGAAGCTGGCTCAATGGAAATGCTACCGGTGAGGGTCAGCATATGTTCCAGAGAAGAAAGCTTGAGATGCCCAGATTTCAAGGCACGTTTCAGACCTTGCCATGCATAAGGCTGTTCCAGTAACTGTTCAGCTTCAAGCATCAGGAAACCGCCATTGGCATTATGCAAGGAGCCGGGACGGATCAAGGTGAAATCTGTAGTAATCGTACCATTTTGGGTCAACTGTTCCACATGACCCAATAGATTGTAATGCGTCGGGAAATCTTCAAAAATAACGGGTGCACCGCTATTTGGCTTATGGGTGACAATCACATTGGCCTGGAAGCGCGCTGGTACGCGGCTAAACTGGGCAGGGGTAAAATCGTCTTCTTCCTGTTCCAGTACAATTTCAACATTATTAATAATGTCTTCAGCATATTGCTTCAGATATTGTTCCAGACCTTCAACATGCTTGAATTTAGTCAGCATCTGCTCAACGCGTGGCATGACTACCTGTTTAGCGATATCACGGTTCAATACTTGAACACGGTCACGCGCATCATCTTCCAGGTCACCCAAATGAAGTCCCAGGCGTTCCAGTTTCTTGTCCATGTAACGCATGTTAGAAGCAATCTCAGCACGATCTTTATTGCTTAAAGCATTCAGATCTTCCTGAGACATTTCCTGTACTTTGTCATCTTTCAGATGAATTGGCACAAAACAATGTTCATCATTGCGGGAAATCAGTTTCAGATCGAGTTCTTCACCTTCACGGGTTAGTTCGATCAAGGCGAGTTGCTGTTCATCACCCGTTTCCTGGCGAATCATTTCAATCCGGTTATGATAGCTTTCTGCAGTAAAACGGCGCTCCAGCTGTTTTAGAATAGATTGCCAGCTTTGATGCAGCATCGCCTGAAACTTGGGTCCCTGACCGGCTGGAAATTCCAGTGCGATAGGCTGACGAGGATTCTGAAAATTATTGACGTAGACCCAGTCATTTGGCGTTTGCATGGTTTTGGCATGTTGCTGCAGCAAACGCTTCACCATGGTGCGTTTACCGAGTCCAGCTGTACCCACGGCAAAGATGTTATAGCCTGAATATGGCAGGGCAATACCGGCTTCAACCGAAGCACGGGCACGATCCTGGCCTAGAAAATTATTCAAAGGCTTGATTCGCTTGGTTGATGCCGGGATTTTATCCGGATCGGCAATACGCGTCAGTTGTGCCGGTTTCAGGCATGTCTTTTCAAGGGTTGGTGTAATTTCGCTTTGTTCAAAGGCTGAGATAAGTAGGTCGGAGCTGATGTTTTGTTGAGATATAGTTGTATTACTTGAAATTGAAGAATGAATTTGATCGAGTCTCTGAGTCACTGTTGAAAGTCCAAAACGAAATATGACGTGGATAAGGTTTAAGGTATACAGATTTACTTGAAAAATTCAAGCCAACATGTCAGTTTTGCCACAAAATAAAAAATCGGGCATGCGAGAAATATATAAATTTTGTTGAAAGATACGTTATTAAAGGATTGAATAGCAGCAATTGGTTTTCGTGGAAAATAACAAGGCAATGACAACACAAACGACGGGTTGGAAATCCGCATTTACAGCATTTCTGGATCGACGTGCCCTGATCATGCTGTTTCTCGGATTTTCAGCCGGTGTCCCGATTCTTTTGATTTTTTCCAGTTTGTCTTTATGGCTCGGTGAAGCCGGAATCAGTAAAAGTGCCGTGACCTTTTTCAGCTGGGCTGCCCTTGGCTATTCATTCAAGTTCGTCTGGGCGCCACTCATCGATGAATTACCTGTCCCATTTTTGACTAAAGCTTTGGGTAGACGAAGAGCCTGGCTATTGATTGCCCAGATCCTGATTGTAACTGCGATTTCAATTATGGCTTTTTCAGATCCAGCATTGGGGCAGGCACATTTACAGCAGATGGCACTAGGTGCCGTTCTGCTAGGCTTCTCAGCGGCAACGCAGGATATTGTCATTGATGCTTACCGTATCGAGCTGGCCGAAACCCAGATGCAGACCGTGCTGGCATCCACCTATAATGCGGGTTACCGGATCGGGATGATTGTGGCTGGGGCTGGAGCTCTGTTTCTGGCGGCGTATTTAGGTACAGCCAAAGGCAACTATATCTATGATGCCTGGAAATGGACTTATCTGGCGATGGCAGCGGTTATGCTGGTTGGGATTATTACCACACTGGTCATCCGTGAGCCTCAGGTAGATCGGGTACGTAAAGATTACCAGCGTAGTGATTATTTCCGTCTCGTCGGCGTGTTTTTTGTGGCAGTTATCAGCTTTGTTCTGAGCTATGTCTATTCCGGTGACTTGGTATCTAGTATCATTGCACAGTGGGCGATTCAGGATACTTTTGCCTTGTTCTGTTTTGAGGCTTTACGCTTCATCGGTTCAGGTGCTGTCGCTTTCGGTGTGGGTACGATTCTGGTCAAAATGGGTGCTGTGAATAAGCAAATGGCATTCGAAACCTGGGTCAATCCCGTAGCAGATTTCTTTGATCGCTATGGCTTAAAACTGGCTTTGGTGTTGTTATTGTTGATCGGTTTTTATCGGGTTTCCGATATTATTGCCGGTGTGATTTCCAATGTGTTCTATCAGGATCTGAATTTTAGCAAGGAACAGATTGCTGAAGCTGTGAAAGTGTATGGGGTAATTTTCTCCCTGCTTGGCGGTTTTTTAGGTGGCTTGCTGGCTCAGAAAATGAACATCATGAAACTGATGTTTGTAGGCGCGATTTTGGCCTGTTCAACCAATCTGATTTTTATTGGCTTAGTAAAGTCTGGTGAAAAGCTGGGACAGGTCGAAGTTCAGGTAGGCCAGCAAACCTTTCAGGCAGATACAGATGAAGTCGGTTACTGGAAACTGAATGTGCCCACTACTGCTTTTAAAGAGGCCGAACAGATTCAGGTTCGTGCACATTATCTGAATCATCCGGCAGATGCAGTACAAGTCAACCTGCCTTATCTGCAACAGAATGCTTCGCAAGCAGCACAATTACAGCTTCTGCCTGTTACCACAGATAACCTGATCAGTGCCAATGAGCAGGAGAATAGCATCGTGGTTCGCGGTCAGTATCTAGGGCCGGATTTAACTGCAGAGCAAAAAATTGTATTAGAGCTGAATGGCGATAAATTCGATGCCAAGCTGGATGAAGAGCGTGTCTTTAGTGCTGCTATTCCTGCCGAGAAACTGATTACTGCACCTGTGAAGCGAATCAATGCAAGCTTAATGCAGCAGGAGCAGCCAATAGTGACCCAGCAGCATTCATATGCTGTGGACTTGTCGCAGACTCAGGCCAATCCGATGGATATTGATATTCAGCCGATTACAATTGGAACAGGCGAGAATGTTGAAATTCAAGGTAAGGTGATTAAACCGTATAGTTCATGGTGGCTATATTTTGCAATTATTGTCGATAATCTGGCCGCAGGTCTCGCAGGCGCTGCTTTTATTGCCTTCCTGTCCAGTCTGACCAGTGTGTCCTTTACCGCTGTTCAGTATGCTATTTTTAGCTCACTCATGACCTTGACTCCTAAGATTTTAGGTGGATATTCGGGTACTATAGTGACCAATATCGGTTATCCGAATTTCTTCCTGATGACCACTTTAATCGGGATTCCAATCCTGATTCTGGTCGTTTGGGTGGCAAAATTGCTCGGTGAACACCAAAAACAATCTGTAAATAAGGATGATTAATATGCGCATGCTGCATACCATGTTACGTGTAGGCAATCTGGAACAATCACTCAAGTTCTATACTGAAGTTCTTGGTATGACTTTACTTCGTAAGCGAGATTATGAAGAAGGTCGTTTTACCTTGGCTTTTGTGGGTTATGGCGATGAGGAAAATCACACTGTGCTTGAACTGACCCATAACTGGGATACAGAAAGCTATGACCTAGGCAATGGCTACGGTCATATTGCGATTGCGGTAGATGATGCTTATAAAGCATGTGAAGAAATCAAGGCACGTGGTGGCAATGTTGTTCGTGAAGCTGGCCCAATGAAAGGCGGTGTCACTGTCATTGCATTTGTGGAAGATCCAGACGGCTATAAAATCGAGCTAATCCAGCAAGACAACAACGCACGTAATAACTAAGTGTTATAAAGCGATATATGTGAAATGTATTCATGTATGGATGAAAATATTCCTTCAATCTGAATGCATAACATGGACCCGGCATCTGTTAAGATAGCCGGGTATTTTTTATCGAATAATAAAATTTTGAGGGAAGGACATCAGATGCTTAAACTGCTGGCATTGGACCGCTTTACGATCTTGCTCTTTGTTATGGTGTTACTGGCCAGTGTATTGCCAGTGTCAGGGCAGGCAGCTGAAGTCTTTAGCTGGATTACGACAGCAGCCATTGCGATCCTGTTTTTCCTGCATGGTGCCAAGCTTTCGCGTGAAGCCGTAATTGAAGGCTTGATGCACTGGAAATTACACACTTTGGTCTTTGCCTTGACCTTTGCACTTTTTCCAATTTTAGGCTTGCTGGCAAAGCCGATATTATTACCAATGCTGGGGCAGGAATTATATTGGGGATTCCTGTTTATGTGCTTCCTGCCATCAACTGTACAGTCTTCGATCGCCTTTACCTCAGTGGCTCAAGGGAATATTGCCGGTGCAATCTGTAGTGCTTCATTTTCTAATATTATCGGGATGTTTATTACCCCGATGCTGGTCGCATTCTTTATTCTTGGGCAATCCCAGCATGGCTTCGATCCTACGGCATCGATTCTACAGATTACACTGCTGTTATTGGTGCCTTTTATTTTAGGCCAGTTACTGCGTCCGTGGATTTTCCCAAAAATGCAGCAAATGCCCAAGATCGTTAAGATATTCGATCAGGGCTCAATTCTGATGGTGGTTTATGGGGCATTTAGCAGTGCGGTGGTGGCTGGACTTTGGCGTGAAGTCAGCTTAAGTACTTTGCTCTTGCTGCTGCTGGCATGTTCGGTTTTATTGACCATCGTAATGCTGTTGTCGTTATTTATTCCACGCTGGCTGGGCTTTAATCGTGCCGACCAAAAAACGGTGTTCTTTTGCGGTTCCAAAAAAACGTTGGCTAGTGGCGTACCGATGGCACAGATTCTGTTTATTGGTCAGCCACTTGGCATGATAGTTTTACCGATTATGATTTTCCATCAAATCCAGCTGATGGCCTGCGGCGTGATTGCGAATCTCTGGGCCAAACAGGCGGTACATACAGAAGAATAATTCGCTTATTGCTTTTGTTTGCCGTATAATACTGCCCAACTTGTTGTGCTTAGCTCTGACGGTATCCGTCTCGGTGGGCCAAAAGAATGGTCTGTTGTGGTGTTGATCTGCCTGAATCCTGATTCTGGCCCTTCCTCAATATTTGAGAGTGATCGATTGCGATGACAGCAAAACCTTCTTTCATCTTAATGGAGTAATCGACGATGCGCGCCGATATTCACCCAAAATACGAAAAACTAGTTGCTACTTGTTCATGTGGTAACGTAATCGAAACTCGTTCAGCTGTTGGTAAAGAAACTCTTTACCTAGACGTATGCTCAGCTTGCCACCCATTCTACACTGGTAAGCAAAAGAACGTTGACACTGGCGGCCGTATCGACAAGTTCAAACAACGTTTTGCTGGTATGTCACGTTCTGTTAAACGTTAATACCCAAAATGAAAAAACGGGCTTTATGCCCGTTTTTTTGTGCCTGCAATTTAGAAAATCATTTCACGTTTCTAGATTGAAAGGCGAGTACAAGACCTTAGTGGTCTTGTACATCAATCAGATGATCCAGTTTTTTCTGGAAATAATCACCCTGAATAAAGCGGGCATCCACGTTCCAGGCATTCGCAAATAAGGTCATGTCATTCAGTTCACGAATCATGATATTCACTGGTTTGATTTCATTGTACGTGGTGATTTTTTCCTGTAACTGTTCAATTTCAGCATCATTGTTCAGCATCTTGGTCAGTTTGCTATCCAGGCTCAGACCATTGATATCGAACTCACGTAGCAGGGTTTCACTATACATAGAGTGACCAAAGTTACGAATCGCAATCCGCGCGCCATGTTCACGTAAAGTACGTAGATATTTCTGCGCATCCTGCTGGTTCATCAGGATATCCTCTTCAGAGAACTGTAAAGTTAAAGGATGCTCGACTTTACTGCGAATAATGGTAATTAGTTTGGAAATAAATTCAGGGAAAGTACGGTCCTTAAATAGCACCGCACGGTTCAGGTTCACGATTAAACGGGCATCCGGATACTGGGTAATAAAGTTGTGCAACTGCTTGCTTGATTCAACCAGAATCCAGCGATCCAGTTTAATAGACAATTCATCATCTTCATTAAGTTCCATCAAGGAAGAAATATCCTGCCATTTATTTTCAAAGATAAAGCCACTAGTCACCTCATACATATAGAGGTTGGTATCTTCTTTATCATAGAGCTGTTGATATTTCAGATGAATTTCACCACGTTCCAGACATTCACGCAGTGCTTTTAATACTGGAGAGGTTGTGAGTGGTACAGTGCTGACTGCCGGACTGACCGGTATGGGCTCAGACGCTGGAATAACGGGTTCTGAAACCGTGAAGTCAATGCTCGGCATTGAAATCGATTCCTGAGTCGTTGCAGGAATATCCAGAACAAATTCAGACGTTTTTTGTGCTTGTGGTAAAGGAGTAGAGAAGGCCCGACCGACTAATTCATTACAATGGCTTTCATCACGCAACTCACCGTCAAGCAGGGTATAACCGATGCGTAGATTGAGCGGATAAGTTTGCTGATTCACTGTAATAAGCTGTGGTTTGGTCAATGAACCTAACCCAACAAGTTTGGATTCCAGAATGTCTTGCGCATCTGCCTGAATGATCCCCACCAGAACATCATGTTCCAGTTTAAAGAGTGGAATACGAACCTGCTCTTTTAGAAATTTCTTAACTTCATGGAAATAACCTATGTAGGTCGCCCAATCACCATTCAGGACTTGCGGCTCATACGCAGCAAAGGAGAACGTGATCAATGCATTGGCTTTGGCCGGTTCACGATTGAGTTCACGCTTAAGTGACTGTAAGGTATTTGGCTTGTTTGCAACTTTTTCAGAAGAGGCACTCGCCTGATTAGTCGCTGTATCAATCGTGATTTGAAGTGCATCTTCTTCAGCGCTAGATGCCAGAAATTCCAGTTTTAGCGGGTTGGCAGCAGCCACATTTGGATTCGAAGAAGTAATATCAAAACGGCCTAAATCAAACTGACCCTGAGAAATCTTTTTAAAGCGGGATTTAAAATCATTTAAATCTTGCGGCTGTAATAGGTCTAAAAGTGGCAGACCGATAATATCGTCCTCGCTTTTGAGTCCAAACAGTTTGAGATAATCGGCATTGGCCTGAATATGAATGCCTTCCTGAATGGTTGCGACTGCACGGTTACTGTCTTCTACCAGTGATTGTGCCTGGCTTTGTGCAGTTTCCAGTTCTTCCATTAAATGGCGCTGGGCTTGCATGGTACGGCTAAAGGAAAGGGCACGTACCAGATTCAGGAAGAAGCGGTCTGGATAATCCAGATTCAGAATGTCAAAAATGCCTTTACGGATATATTGGGCATATTGTTCAGCCTGATAATCTTCCGGCTTTAACAAAAGAATAGGAAGATCAGGTTGCTGCGAAAGTTGAACCAGACTTAAGGCCTGTTCATATTTCAGATCATAAGCACGACCAAAAATAATCAGGTCCCAGTTAAAGTTTAACTGTTTTTCAAAAGATTGCAGATCATCAAGCAGAACGGCATCGACCTGATATTCATTACTGGTTAAGAGATCACGGATTTGGTTATATCTAATTTGATTATCATCAATGATCAGTAAACGTGTTTCAGTACGTTTTAACTTTTTAGACAATAATGGATTTCTCACTTCAATGCTTCCCATAAATCGTGATTTCTAGTTTCATTCAATTGCTTATGTATAAAGTTTTCGATGACATCTTCTTCTTGATCATTTAATAATTCATAGTCAAAACGGATAAAACTTTGTGTAATGAGCTGTGCCTTGGTCAGGTAGATTCTGAGTTCTTTTTGGCCAAGTCGTAAATGAATGGTCTGTTTTTCCCTAAACATTTGTGAGCCAGAGACAATAATACTGGTTGAGACCTGATCGAGCTGGGTCATTTGTACCAGAATAGCTGGCTGGTAATTAATACTGTGTTTGTCGGTTCGGGCATAAACTGCGCAAGGGAACAGTTCCTGTGCCAGAATTTCCAGGCCAATTTCCAGACTTTTATCTGCTGACTGTTTGATCCAGCGAATGACACCGCCACGCCACTGGCTTTGAGATTTTTCCTGAACCAGAATAAATTCACCAGTTTTCAGATTGGCAGGCGTGATACCTGACCATTTAATCCGGTAACCATTGACACTGATATCGAGAACCTCAGCGGTATGAATCTGTTTGGCTTCGCGATCGAGCGCCTTGATACTGCTGAATCCGCTTGGAACAGTATTATGCATTGAGCTGACAAAACTGCTTTCACTCTGGAAACCATAATTGCCTTCCAGTTCCAGCGTTTCATTAAAGTTTTTACCCTTAGACAGATAAAAATGCGCCACCGTTAAGCCAAAGCAGATATTGATCTGTGCGGAATATTCATAACGTTCATGACGGCGTTCGACATTATTCGAAAGCAGGTTATAGATATGAAAATGCAGGGCAGGTGTCAGGAACAGCTTTTCATTACGTGACAGATACTGGGCATTTTTGCTTTGCGTGCCGGTCAGGTGTTCCATCAGGTTTTGTGTCGAAATATAGAAGCTCGGCTGGAAATGCTGACCCTGATGAGAATTCAGTAAAGGCGGATGATCTTTGCTGGCATCGACCACATAACGTGACAGTGTGGTTTCTTTTGGCAGAATCTGAACCAGTTTTGCCCAGTCCGCACTGCATAAATATAAACCCTGAATTTCAGCTGGACGGATCTGATGGGTATTGAAAATATCCAGCAAAATCAGTCGTGCATAGGCTTGGGCAATATTCTGGATTTCGTGCTGGGTGCCAAGAACCTGATTGATGTTGGTCTGATAGAAATTATTTTCCATCGCACATTCCAGCAACTGATGTGCTGCCAACCACTGACCGGCACCAGGTGTGCTATACAGCATATGCTGTTGATAGAGCAGCAGGCTTAACTGTTGCAGGCCATAGTAGATGGACACCATCCGGGCACTTTGTAGGCTTTTCTTTTTGCCCAGGGAAAATAGTGAAAACTTTTGATGATTCAGCTGATGATTACAGCGTTTGGCAATATCTATATAGATTTTGGCAAAATAGCTGCGTAACAGCATAGCCAGCTCAATAATCTGGTCATTGCGATCTGTCGTGATCAGACCCTGATTGACGAAATGTTTCTCAAGACTGGCCAAAACATTTTCAAGGGTAGGGTGCAATACCTGAATCAGGTCAAAACGCAAGGTTTCCGCACATTTCAGTTCGGAAATTTCCAGTAAAGCACTGAACAGAGACTTGGATGAATTCCCCAATTGCAGGATTGAAATTCCTGCGACCCATTCCTGCAATGCTTTGGCATTTGTGGGACAAAAACTTAGCTGTTCTATGGTGAGTTCAGCCGTTGTCTGAAAAATGTCTGCAGTATGCTTACTCATCTTTATTATTTAACTCAAAAATGTTGAAACCCCAAAAAGCGGTGTCTTATTCTTCTCGCCCGCTATTTCTCGAACTAGTTTAGGAACCAGATACCCCGGTAGGTTCGCTAAAACTTCTGTATAAATCTCATTGATGTGCTCAGCAGGTAAATCAAAATGATGCGCACCTTTTACTTTATCAAGTACATGTAAATAATAGGGCATCACGCCAGCATCAAACAAGCGATAGCTTAAATCAATCAAAACTTGAGCAGAATCATTAACCCCTTTTAATAAAACTGCTTGATTGAGTACCGTGATCTGATGCTGAACCAGCTGATTAAGCTGCTTACAGGTCAGGTCATCCAGCTCTGATGCATGGTTCGAGTGTACCACTAGAATAATACGTAGCCTACTGTTTTTTAACATGCTTAGTAGCTCTTCGTCGATCCGGTTTGGGATCACAATAGGAACTCGTGAATGTATTCTTAAAAATTTGAGATGTGGTACCGATTCTAGTCGTTCAATCCAGGTTTTTAATTTTCGGTTAGATAAGGTCAGTGGATCGCCGCCGCTTAGAATTACTTCATTAATATCTGGCTGGCTTTCCAGATATTGTTTGATATTGATCCAGTCCTCATTTTTAGGCAGGTTTTCCTGATAGGGGAAATGGCGTCGGAAACAGTAACGACAGTGGACTGCACAGGCACCGGTCAAGGTCAGTAGAAAACGTGACTTATATTTATGTAGAACACCAGGCTGCTGGTTGGCCTGTTCTTCACCTAGGGGATCGGTGACAAATCCCGGATGGTCTTCCAGTTCCAGATGATGCGGTAACACTTGTAATAAAAGTGGATCTAAAGGATTGCCTGGCTGCATTCTGGAAACAAAAGCTCGCGGCACACGTAGTTTAAAGGCTTGAGAGGCCAGCAGAGCACCAGATAACAGCTGATCTGGAGAAAGCTGTAGAATTTGCAGTAATTCCTGTGGATCGGTGATCAGGTCGCTCAGTTGCGATTGCCAATTTGCTTCTTGATATAAATACTGTGTCATGCCGGAAGATCAAAAAAAGATGAAGGCGATAGCCAGAAGTGCGCAGTTTAGCAGTTTGTCTACAGATGGGAATGTGAAAGCTGGCTAAAATTTCTCTAAACACGATCAGTTTGCTATGGTATGCAAAAGCATAGAGACTTTTATGTGCTTAGAAGACTGGTTGTGCACCAGTATTGGAATAGCTGATGTTAAGTTAAGCAGTGTCAGCAAGTTAAAACCGATTTTTTCGTTGCGACTTGGTGTATTGCTCATTTAGAATACGCAACATTAAATGAATGTGCATGTGGCAACTCATGTTCGTGTCAGACTTGCTAAATGACATTGCAACAGCCCATAGCATCAATAGCTTAAAGTTAGTAAGTTTGGAGTGAGCCAATCATGGCCTATTATTCTACGAACGATTTCAAGTCTGGCCTGAAGGTTATGCTTGATGGTAACCCATGTTCAATCATGGAAAACGAATACGTTAAACCAGGTAAAGGCCAGGCGTTCAACCGCGTTAAATTACGTAACCTTCGCAGTGGTAAAGTTTTGGAAAAAACTTTTAAATCTGGTGATTCTCTAGAAGCTGCAGACATCGTAGAAGTAGAAATGGAATATTTGTACAACGATGGCGAAATGTGGAACTTCATGGATCCTGTAACCTTTGAACAGATCGCTGCTGAT
Organism: Acinetobacter sp. YH12235; assembly: GCF_013417705.1. Taxonomy (NCBI): domain Bacteria; kingdom Pseudomonadati; phylum Pseudomonadota; class Gammaproteobacteria; order Moraxellales; family Moraxellaceae; genus Acinetobacter; species Acinetobacter sp. YH12235. Next base: position 29,615 of record NZ_VPDL01000030.1, read on the forward strand.
AAAACAGCAATGGGCGATGCTGCAAAATGGTTAAAAGACGATTCAAATGAAAAATGTACTATCATGTTGTGGAATGGCGTACCTTTAACAGTAAGCCCACCAAACTTTGTAGTATTAAAAATTGTTGAAACTGATCCAGGTGTTCGTGGCGATACTTCTGGCGGTGGCGGTAAACCAGCGAAACTTGAAACAGGTGCAGTAGTACGTGTTCCATTATTCGTTCAGCAAGAAGAAAGCGTTCGTGTAGACACTCGTACTGGTGACTATTTAGAACGTGCATAATGGTCGGAAAATAGACTATTATCAAAGGGGATGACTAAAATCATCCCTTTTTTTATGCCAAAGTCTTAGAGGAATTCGAAAGGAACAAGCGTAAAGTCGCAAGGGAAAACAGCAGTACCTCGAATAAAAAAATCACGCTGATTTATATGCTTCACAAAATGAGGGATTGAATGGAAACTTTACAACAGAAGTCAACCATGACTTCGAAAATCATCTGGCTCCTGGTAGCCATAGTCGGGGCAGTCTCCTTCGGGATACTTGCACTCAGTCGTGGTGAGCATGTGAATGCAGTCTGGCTGGTACTGGCCGCAGCCTGTGTGTACAGCATCGCTTACCGTTTCTACAGTTTATTTATTGCCAATAAAGTTTTTGAACTGAACGCACGCCGTTTAACACCCGCACATCGTCTGGGTGATGGTCTGGATTATGTGCCGACCAATAAAAGCGTGTTATTCGGTCACCATTTTGCCGCGATTGCCGGTGCGGGTCCTTTAGTCGGTCCTATCCTTGCAGCGCAGATGGGTTATCTGCCAGGCACGATCTGGCTACTGGTCGGTGTGGTACTGGCAGGTGCGGTACAGGACTTCCTGGTACTGTTTATTTCTACCCGTCGTGACGGCCGTTCACTGGGTGAAATGGCAAAACAGGAACTGGGTACCTTTGCTGGTATTATCGTGATGCTTGGTGCGCTGGGTGTGATGATCATCATCCTAGCAGTATTGGCGCTAGTGGTTGTCAAAGCACTGACCAATAGTCCATGGGGCGTATTCAGTATTGCAGCTACGATTCCGATCGCCATCTTCATGGGTATCTACATGCGATTTATCCGTCCGGGTAAAATTGCAGAAGTTTCGATCATTGGTTTCGTATTGATGATGCTTGGCATTATCTATGGTGAAAACGTTGCACAGCATCCATACTGGGGGCAGCTATTTACCTTAACGGGTACTGAGCTGACTTGGGCACTAATCATTTATGGTTTTATTGCATCGGTATTGCCCGTCTGGTTATTACTTGCACCACGTGACTATTTATCGACCTTCCTGAAAATTGGTGTGATTGCCGGTCTGGCGATTGGTATTCTGTTCGCGATGCCGGAAATGAAATTGCCAGCGATTACCAAATTTGTTGATGGTACAGGCCCAGTATTCGCTGGTTCAATGTTCCCATTCCTGTTTATTACCATTGCCTGCGGTGCGATTTCCGGTTTCCACGCACTGGTTTCTTCAGGTACGACACCGAAACTGGTCAACAACGAACGCGATATCCGGATAATCGGTTATGGCGGTATGTTGATGGAATCATTTGTTGCGATCATGGCTTTGATCTGTGCCGCGATTCTTGATCCAGGTGTGTACTTCGCGATTAACTCACCAGCAGCACTACTAGGTACAACCGTAGATACTGCAGCTGAAGCAGTACGTAATCTTGGTTTTGTGGTAACGCCTGAAGCGCTGACTCTCTTGGCTCAGGAAGTAGGTGAGAACTCGATTCTGTCACGTACGGGTGGTGCACCGACTTTCGCGATTGGTATGGCGCATATCATTACCGAAATCTTTAACAGCCGTGAAATGATGGCCTTCTGGTATCACTTTGCAATTCTGTTTGAAGCTTTATTCATTTTGACAGCGGTAGATGCGGGTACTCGTGCATGTCGCTTCATGGTTCAGGATACAGTTGGTATCGTGATTCCTGCGGTAAAACAATCTCATAACTTCTTCGGTAATATGCTGGGTACAGCCGTTGCTGTGGCTGGCTGGGGTTTCTTCGTTTATCAGGGCGTTGTTGATCCATTAGGCGGTATTAATAGCTTATGGCCATTGTTCGGTATTGGTAACCAGATTCTGGCTGCAATGGCATTGATTCTGGGTACAGTCATCCTGTTCAAGATGAAGAAAGAGAAATATGTGTGGGTAACCATTGTTCCAACCGTATTCCTGTTTATTACTTCAATGACAGCCGGTTGGCAAAAGATTTTCCATGAAAATCCAAAGATCGGTTTCCTGGCACAGGCAGAGCGTTTTAATACGGCAATTGCGAATAATGAAATTCTGGCACCAGCGAAAACCCTGGCTGAAATGCAGACTGTCGCAATGTCAAACCAGATCAACGCAGCACTTTGTGGTTTCTTTATGATCGTAGCATTTGTAATGCTATTTGCTGCAATTGGCGTGATCCGTCGTGCCCTGGCGAGCCCTGTACCAACTGTAAATGAAGCCGAAGCAGTATATCGCGATCCTGAAGAAATTCAGCCTGCAAAAGGACATTAAGGAGCAGCGCATGAACTTGAAGTTTGCTAAAGGTGGAAAAGCGGTTATCTATAAAATCATCAAGATGACCGTGATGTCACAAAAAGACCTGATCCTGAACCCGAAAAACTGGTCACGGATTGCGACGTTGTGGCAGCGTTTACAGCAGAGTTTCCGCCTGATGGTGGGTGTGCCGGATTATCAGACCTATCTGGCGCATATGAAAAAGCACCATCCTGATCTGGAAGCGATGGACCCTAAAACATTTTATCGTCACTGTGTAGATTCGCGTTATCCCTCTGCCGGTGGAGATATGAAGAAGTGTCCATGCTAATGGATGAATAAAATGAGCGCCTTTCGGGGCGCTTTTTTACGGGCAAATTTTAGGATTCAAACAAGATAAAACAAAATTATGATCTATTTTGACATTGGGAATTTAAATTTTTAAAAGTCTTTACCTTTTAGGTATAAGTTCAGATCTCAAAGGTTTTTAATAACCTGTTTTCTCTAATAAATATGCCAATCAAAATGTAATTTTTCTAAACTTTAATCTTAAAGCTTCAATTGGCTCTTATAGGAAATTTAATCATATAAAATTTCTAAAATTCCTAATTTATTCTGCAGAAATAAAGTCGGCAGATGACTGATCTTTGGGGAATTTTAAAAAACAGTGTATGTTAATCCTACAGCATGTTTTATTAGGGAAAATATTGTGATCTGGGGCATGAAACAAAAAGAAAAGCTGGATATTGCGCACAACAATGATGAGCTTGAACAGAAGCTGGCTGATTATGCACCCAAGATTCAAAAATTTTTCCAAGAAATTAATGCCATTGTTCTGGATAAACATGCACAGACCAGATTAGCCCTATGCTGTCTGATTGCAGGCGGGCATGTCTTGTTTGAAGATTTACCCGGTTTGGGCAAGACAACATTGGCAAGCAGCCTAGCCCATCTCGCAGGACTGAAATTTCAGCGAATTCAGTTTACCAATGACATGCTGGCCAGTGATGTGATCGGTATCAATATGTTTAACCAGAAAGAACATCAGTTCGAGTTTAAGCAGGGGCCTATTTTTACCCAGATTTTGCTGGCAGATGAAATTAACCGTTCCAGTCCCAAAACTCAGAGTGCCTTGCTGGAGGCGATGGAAGAAGGCTATGCCACTGTCGATGGGATACGTTATGCTTTGCCTAAGCCATTCTGGGTAATCGCGACCCAGAACCCCTTATTTCAAAGTGGCACTTATGCCTTGCCTGAATCCCAACTTGACCGCTTTTTAATGCGTCTGTCTTTAGGTTATCCATCCCGTCATGCTGAAAAACTGTTATTACAGCAAGAATCCCGTTTTGCCTTGATCGCTAGCTTGGCACATGTATTTACTGAAAATGAAGTGCTGGAATTACAGCAGTTGACCCAGCAGATTTTTATCAGTGAAGCGGTTCAGGAATATATGCTAGATCTTGCGGAAGAAACCCGTAAGAAACGCCAAGGCTTATCAACACGAGGTTTGCTGGCGCTTAAACGTGCAGCACAGGCGAATGCCATTATTCAGCAACGTAGCTTCGTAACTCCGGACGATGTACAAGCCGTTTTTGTGGCAGTCGCCGCCCATCGTCTGGGGCTGAGCGATGCAGAAACATTAAATGTGATGCAACAGGTCGCAGTCAGTTAAAGGAGTCCGCTCTTGGATAAAACCTGGCAAAACTGGCTGGCGAAACGCTTTCAATTTTCACAGCAAAAACGACTTTCTCAAAAGGATGTACTGGTCTTTATTTATCAGCAGGGCTATCTGTATCTGGTTCTGATTTTTATCACCTTTATCGCTGGCGTGAACTATGCCAATAACCTGATTTTAGGTTTCTGCTTTCTGATTAGTGCAGTGCTATGTGTCAGCTTCTATCTGACCTTTAAACAGTTGCATGATCTGGATATTGAAATGATTGCTGAAGACGTCGGGCAGGTGGGTCATGCACTTAATCTGCATTTTTATTTTCAGCAAGCGACAGCCCGGCCGCGTTATCTGTATATTAAGGTCGGCAATCAGCTGGAGAAAGTTTATCTGAGTGAACAGAAACAGCATTGGGTGCTGCCATTTTATGCTGAACGTCGTGGTAAATTTGAGTATCCGGTGATTCAGATCTATTCGGTTTATCCCTTTGGCCTGGTACGAGCCTGGACCTATCTTTATCATCATCAGTTTGCTTGGGTGGCACCTAAAGCTCAAAACAATACTTCGGAAAACAAGATTTATCAGAATAGCTTTGAACCGGATATGGATGAGTTCCGTGAATTACGAAATTATCAATCTGGAGACTCATTGCAGGCGGTTTCCTGGAAACAGTTTGCACGTGGGCAAGGCTTGTATGTCAAAGTCTTTGAACAGTATCAGGATGAACATAGCTTTGAGATTCATTATGAACACATGCCTAGCCAGTCGCATGAGGAGAAACTGGGCTTGATGATGGGACTGATTGAGCAATGTGAGCAGCAGCAATGTGCATATGCACTGCATTTACCTCAGGCAGAATTGCCGCAGGGAGCAGGTGAAGAACAGTTACGTAAGGCCAAACAATTATTGGCTCAGGCATAACGGGTGAATCTATGATTGATGGAAAAATCCGAATTTCGATCGTCTTGACCCTAGGCTTGATCATCCTTGCCCAAGTAGCTTTCATCCCGGTGCTGCTCAGCATTATCTTTGTCATTAGCTTACTGTGTATCTGGATTTTTCTTAAACGGCAAAAGCCATTTCCTAAAATAGGAACTTTTCTTCTCACGGCCTTAGCATTAGGTAGTATTTATCTTAGCCACCAAAGTTTTATTGGAGTGGAGGCAGGTGTTGCAGTTCTTTCCACTTTTTTATTTGCCAAATCATTAGAAACGAAAAACCGGCGGGATCTGATTATCTTGTTTAATTTTGCACTTTTTGTTGCGGCCAGTTCATTTCTATATAGCCAGTCTTTTGGCATGGCTGTTTTGATTATTCTATGCTTATTAAGCTGTCTAATTGGCTTATACCGGATTCAGACCAGTGAGTTTCAGCAGAGTCAGCAATCACCACGTATAGCCTTACAGCAAGATGCCAAATATGTCGGCAGATTTGTGCTTTATGCTTTGCCGTTTTTTATTTTGTTATTCATTTTCTTTCCGCGTTTGCCACCGCTTTGGCATATCCCAATTCCAGAAAATAAAGGTATAACCGGAATCGGTGACAGTATGTCACCGGGCGATATTGCTGAATTATCTCAATCTAATGCTCTAGCTTTCAGGATTATTGGTGATGTGAGTAAACTGCCGCCACGTTCAGAGTTGTATTGGCGGGCATTGGTGCTAGATGAATATGATGGACAGCGCTGGACCAGTAGCTTTATTAATCAGCAGCCTTTAATCCGTCAGCCTGGAGAAGTTGTTCCAGTATCCACATCAGGGTGGAATTACCAATATCTGGCTGCTGATCCTTCTGTGTTCTGGGTGATGGGCCTGGAAAAATCGATGCCTTTGGAACGCCGTTATTATAATCGTCAGGACTGGAGTATCGTACCAAGGCGTTTAACCCAACGAGTAGAACCGATTCATCTGCAATGGCTAGGTAGTCAAAATACTGAAAGTATTTTACCGGAGCAATTTGTTCAGCGACTTAATACCCAGACTCAAGCCCATTTGGATACTCAGGCACAACAGTTGGCACAGCGTTTATATCTACAAAGTGAGGAGGATCCACGACGTTATATCCGAACAGTCTTAAACTGGTATCAGCAAAATCATTTTGTATATACCCTGAAACCGGGCGTACTCGGTAAAAACCGGATTGATGAATTTCTGTTTAAATTTCGGCAGGGTTTTTGTGAACACTATGCTTCCAGTTTCGTGATGCTGATGCGATATGTTGGAATTCCGGCACGTGTGGTCACAGGTTATCAAGGCGGACAATTGGCGCCCGATGGGAAAAGTTGGGAAGTTCGTCAGTTGGATGCTCATGCCTGGACAGAAGTCTGGATTGACCAAAGATGGCAGCGTTTTGATCCTACCGCAATGGTAGCCCCGCAACGTATTGATGATGGGATGCAAAATTTAATCTCGCAAGATGAGCGAGTATGGGCAAGTAATTCTGGCTGGACATCACACCGTAATATATGGCTGACCAAACTAAGAGTCTGGAGTGATTATGCAAGTTACCAATGGCAAAGTAAGGTCGTAGGCTATAATGCCGAATCACAGCAGGGCTGGTTAGCGAAACTGGGCCTAAGTTCAGTCTATTCCAGCGTAATTATTTTAATATCTGGTATTGGCATACTCGTACTGCTTTATATTTTAAAAATCTATTTTAAAAATCGGCAGTTACAGTCACCTTTTGAACATTCTATTCAGCAGTTTAATCAGTCTTTGAAAAAAAAATTAAAAAGACAACCCGCAGAGACTTTTCATCAGTGGATGTTACGGCTATCTCAGCAAGTTCAGGATAAAGATCAGTCTGTATTCTTTGAAGCAATTAGACTATTTGAAAAATCAATTTATTCAGGCAGGGAATTCTCAAACCAAGATCTGAAACAATTCAAAGATTTGCTTAAAACTTGTACGTATATATTGAAAATTAAATGAAAAGACTTGTTTTGAGATCGAAAAATTTATAATATGCCAAGCATTCTAGGTGTATAGCTCAGTTGGTTAGAGCGCTACGTTGACATCGTAGAGGTCTCCAGTTCGAGTCTGGATATACCTACCAGGATTCAAAAACTAATGTTATAAGGGTTTTAAGCGAAAACAGTAGCTTAAAACCCTTTTTTTATACCTACAATAAAAAGTATCTTTATCCGCGTTATCCTTAAAATCGCTGCTTTTTACCGATTATACAGCTTAATTTACGTCAAGGTTACGACAAGAATTTTGGAAAGTACGTCATGAAATTAACTGAGCCAAGAATAAGAAAGTACATTGAATCTTTTGATAATAAAATAATGCTATGAATAAGGTCAGATCATTCTGTTATATGGACATTTCGGTTTGCACTTAAAACTGCAATGTGATGGGGGAAATGGGTATAAAGATAAAAAATATTTACGATAGAAATGTTCATCTGCCAAAGACTAAAAATGGTGATGCACTTAATATGCCGTTAACTATAAAGGCTATAGAGCTTCTGGATTTGATTCAATATGACGGACTTAATATTAATCCCTCAAAAAGAGAATTCATTTAAGTTGATATGGAAACGTAGAAAGCAAAAGGCAGGGCTTCCAGATATTCATTTTTATGACACGCGACATAAAGCACTCAACTCTTTGTGAATAAATAGAAATTATCGATTGATGTGCTGGCCCTGATCACTGGGCGTATATCAAAGTGCTGGAGGGCGTTCAAAATTCTGTGTCAGTAAATTTGACTAGATTTTAATTATATCATCTAATCGACCTTCAAAGTAAATGGATAATTGAGTAATCGTTTGTCCCCATTCCTGAATAGGCATTGTCCATT